>NZ_PYSV01000010.1 GCF_003028415.1 Deinococcus arcticus | reverse complement strand
CTTCGTCTCTTGACCTTCTGTTCTTCATCAGGACCTTTGCGGCCCTGTGATTCGCAATTTCTCGCTCGCTTCCATCGGTTGTCATGCACCTCGCCTCGCTTGAGGCTCAGAAAAGATACAGGTCATTCCGCTGCTTGTCAACACCCTGTCCTCAAGCTTCCTTTCGGTTGGCGCCTGGGGGCCCGTGGTAGCCTCTGCCCATGCAGCTCAACGTGGTGTTTTTTGCGCGTCTGAAGCGGGAAACTGGAATAGAGGGGCTGGCGTTGCACGTTCCGGAAGGCAGCGATGTCCGGGCAGTGGCCGCGCAGATAGAGGCGCAGCTGGGCGTGAGCCTGCGCGGCTGCATGGTGGCGGTCAATGAGCAGTACGCCCTGCCCGACACGGCGCTGAACCCAGGCGATGAGGTGGCCTTCCTGCCCCCTGTCGCAGGCGGTTCGGGTGAGGACGACTCCACCTGCTGCGGTGTCACCGACGAGCCGCTGAGCCTGGCCGCCGCAGACGCCTTTCTGGTCCGGCCGCTTTACGGCGCACAGGCCTACTTTGTGGGAACGGTGCGCAGCCCCAACGCGGGTAAGACGGTGCAGTGGATTGACTACGAGGGCTACGTGCCCCTGGCCCTGAACGTGATGCGTCATGCAGCGCAGGCTGCCCGCGAGCGCTTCGGTGACTTACGCCTCTATCTCTGGCACCGGGTGGGCCGCCTTCGCCCCGGCGAGGCCAGCATCCTGATCGGGGTGGCCAGTCCCCACCGCCGGGCTGCGCTGGAAGCGTGCGACTTCCTCATTGAACATCTGAAGGTGCATGTGCCGGTCTGGAAACACGAGCGTGACGACACCGGGGAGCACTGGGTGGCCGGACAGACAGCCCACGAGACGCTGTAGCCCTGGACTCCAATCAGCTCTCCCCGGCGCCCATCAACTGCTCCGTCTTTCCCTCTGTCCCCAGACATCTGCAAGGCCCTTTCGCTTGGATCAACGGGTCAGGATCACCTGCTCATACGGACTGCCGTACATTCCCCGACTCCGTCTCTGTTCCTGCTCTGCTCCGCAGTGCCGCGAGTCCCTCCGGTCGGAACGATGCCGTCACACATGAGGGAATTATTCGGAACTCGTATCAGGGGTATGGCCTCACCTCTGCCATGGGCACAGGCCCACAGCGCGCGGTCTCAGGATGAGCGCCTTTTCTGGGCCTGTTCGTGCAGGAAGTACGGCGAGGGCCCAAATTGACGGGCATGGGCCTCGAAAGCCAGATAGTAGCGGCCGGCCAGAAAGATCATCATTAGGGTAATTACGCCCAGCGAGGCGAGTTGCGGCCAGCCGGCGCTGCCCACGAGCAGGCCATTGAACACCGCGTGCAGAATCACGCTGACGGCCAGCCCCCGCACCACCCAGGCGCGGCCCCGTTGCCAGTGCAGCCCACCCAGCGCGTAGCCCTGCGGCGCACTGAACAGGGCGTGGGCCAGCGTGGCGAACACCGCGTGCCACGCCCCGGCGCCGCTGCCAAAACCCAGGGTATAGGTGACGTTTTCCATCAGGGCAAAGCCCAGGGCGGCGGTCACCGCGTAGACAAGGCCGTCCATGGGTTCGTCAAAGCTCAGCTCTGTGATGGCCGTGGTGGCAGCCACAAACTTGAATCCTTCTTCCAGCAGCGCCGTGAGCAGCAGCACCAGCGCAGCCACCAGCGGCAGAGGCGAGGCCAGCCAGTGCCCCAGACTGGCTTCGAAGGCTGCGGCGATCACCCAGGCCAGCATGCCCCAGGCGAAGGTGCGCGCCAGCAGCCACAGGGGTTCTGGGTGGCGGTCGCGCCGCACGAAAAACCACAGCCACGCGAAGGTCAGCGCCACCGACAGCAGCAGCGGCAGTGCCAGCGAGAGGCGCACCTCAGCGCGCCAGCAGCTGGGCGGCGCGGCTCTGCAGCGGCGCGCTGGCCAGGTGGGTCAGCGCCAGGGCCAGGGCGTCGGCGGCGTGGTTGTTGAACAGTTCGCGCACGCCCAGCGTCGCCTTGACCATGTAGATCACCTGCTCTTTCTCGGCGCGGCCGGTGCCCACCAGCGAGCGCTTGACCTGCATGGGGCCGTAGCTGTGCACCGGCACCCCCGCCTGGGCGCAGGCCAGTTGCACCACCCCGAACGCCTGCCCCACCTTGAAGGCCACATCCGCCTGCTTGCGCAGAATCTGGTCCTCGATGGCCACCGCGTCCGGGCGGTATTCGGCCAGCAGACGCGACAGTTCCTCGTGGATGTACTGCAGGCGCCGGGGCATGATCCAGGCACTTTCCGTGGTCAGGCACACGTGGTAGAGGTGCTGGGCCTTGCGGACATCACCCTCGACCAGCCCAAGGCCGAGGTTCGCCAGTCCAGGATCAATCCCAAGCACAATCACCCTGTCAGCATACGCGAAAGAGAAAGCAGCCAGGAAAAAACCCCCGCTGGGCGGGGGCAAACACAGAGGGGCAGGGGTTGCCCGGGACGATTACAGCCGGCTCTTGGGGTCGAAGGCGTCGCGCAGGCCGTCGCCCAGGAAGTTAAAGGCCAGCACCGTGATCAGGATAATCAGGCCCGGATACAGCGCGAGGTAGGGGTGTTCCAGCACCACTTCGTTGGCACGCGACAGCATGTTGCCCCAGGTGGACACAGGCGGCTGAATACCGAAGCCCAGGAACGACAGCGCCGCCTCGCCCAGGATGGCGCCGCCCACGGCCAGCGTGCCGTTCACGATGATCACAGCGATGATGTTCGGGGCAAGGTGACGGAACATGATGCGCGCGCTGCGGGCGCCCAGGGCACGGGCGGCGTCCACATATTCAAGGTTCTTGAGTTTCAGGACCTCGCCGCGCACCAGCCGCGCCGTGCCCATCCAGCCGAAGAAGGTAAACAGGCCCACGATGATAAAGACGCTGGCATTGGGGTATTCCCGCAGGCGCTGCAGCGTGGGGTTGTCGCTGGACAGCAGCAGGCCGCTGATGGTGAGCAGCAGGGGCAGCTCTGGAATGGAGAGCATGATCTCGATAAAGCGGCTGATCACGGTATCCACCCGGCCACTGAGAAATCCGGCCAGCAGACCCATCAGGGTGCCCAGCGCCACGCTGAACAGCGCAACGGTGAAGCCCACCAGCAGGCTAACGCGGCTGCCGTACACGATGCGCGAGAGCAGATCGCGGCCCAGTTCATCCTGCCCCAGCACATGCTGGGGGCCGGGCGGCGCAAAGAAACCCGTCAGGTCCTGTTCGTTGGGGTCGTAGGGGGCAATCCAGGGCGCGAAGATCGCCGTCAGAATCAGTAGGGCAATCACCACCAGGCTGACCATGGCAGCCTTGTGCTTGCGCAGGCGGCGCATGGCAATGCTCATGGTGGAACGGCTCTGGGCACGGGGCGGAGCAGCAGGAACAGTCGTGGTCATGGGCAGGTCCTCACGAGTACCGCACGCGGGGGTCAACCAGACCGTAAGCAAGGTCGGTCAGAAGCTGAAACACCACGGTCAGCAGGGCCAGCAGCATCAGGCAGACCATCACCACGTTGAAATCCTTGCTGACCAGGGCGTCCAGAATGGCCTTGCCCATCCCGGGCCAGGAGAACACGTTCTCGGTAATCACGGCGCCGCCGAACAGGCCGGGAATCGCCAGCCCCATCAGGGTCACGATGGGCGTGACCGCGTTGCGCAGCGCGTGCTTGTAGAGCACCCGGCGGTCGGCCAGCCCCTTGGCGCGGGCGGTGCGCACATAGTCCTGCGTGAGGGTTTCAAGCATGTTGGCGCGCATGAAGCGCAGGGTCACGGCGATCTCGCGCAGCATCAGAATCATCAGCGGCAGCAAGAGGTACTTGATCTTGTCCAGGGTCACGGCCAGCCAGCCCGCCTCTGGGGGCAGGTCGCCGCCCAGGCCGCCGGGCGGCAGCGCCACCAGCCCACCCGTGGCCTGCGGCAGAAAGATGGCAAAGAAATACATGGCCAGGGCGCCCACCCAGAACACCGGCGCGCTGACAGCCACAAAGGCGAAGAACGTCAGCACGTAGTCCAAGAGGGAATACTGGCGCACGGCACTGAAAATACCCAGCGGCACCGCAATAAGGGTGCTCAGCAGCAGGGCGGGAACAGTCAGCAGCAGGGTGTTGGGCAGGCGGTTCTGGAACACAAAGTCCAGGGCGGGAATACCGTGGTCCTGGGAGTATCCGAAATTACCAGTAACGGCCTCTTTGAGCCAGAAGAAATAGCGGGTGTACCAGGGCTGATCCAGGCCGTAAGCGGCCTTCAGGCGGGCAATGTCTTCGGGGGTGATGTTGCTGTTGCCAAACACCAGTTGATCCACCGGATCGCCCGGCTGCAGGGCAGTGAGCATAAAGATCAGCAGGCTGATGACCAGCAGCAGCGGAATCATCTGCAGAACGCGGCGAAGTGCGTAGGTTCCCATATGTGTCCTCTAAACGGTGGGCCGGGGCCCAAGAAAGGCGGGAAGCGCCGCCGCAGTGGCGAGGCTTCCCGCTCCGGGTGGCCGGGGGCACGCAGGCGGTGCCTGGGCGCCCCCGGCAGAACCGGCTTACTTCTGCTTGTACTCCTCGGCGGCGCCTCTGGAGGCCCAGCCGATCTTGGCCGAGTTCCAGCTGGGGTACAGGGTGTAGGCGCTGAAGGTGTAGTTCACCAGACCCGGCACCTTGGTGTACACGTTCACGCGGTAGTACAGCGGCAGGGCCGGCACCTCGCTGTTCCAGATGGCCTGCATGCGGTCAAAGAGCTTGATGCGGTCCGCGAGGTTGAATTCCACCTGCGCCTGCTTGTGCAGGCGGTTGTACTCGGCGTTGTTCCAGCCCGCGTTGTTCTGGCCGGCGTAGCCGTTGGCGGCGGTGGGAATGCCCTCGCCCTTGAACAGGTTGCCTTCTTCAAAGATGGGGTTGCCGGTCCAGGCATACATGGCCAGGTCCCACTTGCCTTCCTGGCCCTTGCTCAGGAAGTCGGGGCCGAAGAACACGCTCGACGGGTAGTTCTGGATGTTCACCTGCACGCCCACCTGCTTCCACTGGGCCTGCAGAATCTGCTGCACGCGCTCGCGCACGGTGTTGCCAGCGGTGGTGCCGAAGTTCAGGCTGAGCTTCTTGCCACCCTTTTGCAGGATGCCGTCCGGGCCGGGGGTCCAGCCCAGGGCGGCGAACAGCTGCCGGGCGCGCGCCGGGTTGTAGTTGTAGTCGTTGACATCCTTCTTGTACAGCTTGGAAATGGGGTTGACCCAGCTGTTGGACACTGCCTGACGGCCCTGGAACAGCGCCTTGGTCAGGGCGTCGCGATCAATGGCGTACAGCAGCGCCTGACGCATGCGGGGGTCGTCCAGGTCCAGATCCTTGGCCTTCTGGCCCCGGGTGTTCACGTCAATGTGCTCCCACACCGCGCCGGGCACGAAGTAGGTCTTGTACTTGCCGCGCTCGGTGCGGGCGAGGTCCACGCCCTGGTCGAAGGTGAGGCCCACGGCGCTCACCGCGTCCAGCTGACCGGACAGGATGTTCACCTTCAGGGTGTTGGTGTTGGGGATGAAGCGGTAGGTGACGGTCTGGATGTACTTCTCCTGATCCTTGGGGTGCATCCAGTAGTTGGGGTTGCGGGTGAGGGTCAGGCTGTTGCCGCTGCGCCACGCCGTGGGGCGGAAGGGGCCGGCCACCACCTTGGGCAGGTTGCGCGCCGTGGTGTAGCTGGAGATGAACTTCTTCCACTCCTCGTTGACCACCTTGGCGTCTTTCTCGTTTTTCGTCTTGGCGTCAAAGGCGTTCCAGGCGGCGCCCATCACGTGGCTGGGGGCCAGGCCGGGGCTGGTCTGGTCCGCAAACAGGTACGGGGGCTCGTAGGTGATGGTGAAGGTGTCGCCATCCGCCACTGAGATCTTGGCGCGGTTCCAGGGCGAGCGGTCGGGCACCGGCACACGGTCGTCGTTGACCAGGCGGTGCCAGAACTGGAAGTCAGCCACCTTGATGGGCGTGCCGTCGCTCCACTTGGCATCCTTGCGAATGGTGTAGGTCACGGAGTTGCGCACCACGTCGCCCGCCGCATTCCTGACAATCTTGTAATCGCCGTTGGCAATGCTGGGCACGCGGGTGGCAATGTCCGCATAGGGCTCGCCGTCGTCATCCAGGCCAATCAGGGCGGCGCCCATGTAGCCGTTGATCTCGCTGGTAATGGCGAGGTTGTTGGTGTTCCAGGGATCGTAGATGTTTGGCGGTTCCTGCGACGTGCCCACCACGAGGCTGTTGTTGGCTGGGCCCGCCAGAGCGGCGCCAAGCAGGAATGCGGTCAATGCCAAGGTCTTCTTCATATGAGCCTCCGGTCCAGCGGGCAGCACTGCTTTCCCTATGTGATGATGAAAGTCAGTATAAGGCCCGCTGAAGGCGCGTCAAGAAGAACTCGGGTCAGCGCCTGCCGGGGCTGTGCCTGGGGCGACCGCGCCCAACCAGAAAAGCCGGCCAGAGAATCTCCCTGACCGGCCCACGCTGGTGTTCGTGACTGCCTGTTAGTGGCTGCCGCAGCCGCTGCTGCCCTCGCTGTCAGGCGACTGACTGCCGTCGGTACGGAACGAGGAGCCGCAACCGCAGGCCGACGTGGCGTTGGGGTTGTTCACGGTGAAGCCACCGCCCATCATGTTCTCCACGAAATCCACCTCGCTGCCGCGCAGGAGGGGCAGGCTCATGCGGTCAACCAGCAGCTTCACACCCCGGTCGTACACGATGGTGTCGCCGTCCAGCTCGCGGTCATCAATGGCCATGCCGTACTGATAGCCGCTGCAACCGCCGCTCTTGATAAACACGCGCACGCCCGCGTTTTCCTTGCCGCTGCTGGCCAGGATGCTCAGGGCCTTTTGCGCACCAAATTCGCTGATGCTGATGTCATGGGCAGGCACGCTGCCGGTGTGTTCGGGAGTAGTGGTCGCCGTCATGCGTGAAGCGTAACACCATTGGAGAAATAAAAACGTGCGTGGAAAGCAAAGTCGGAGCGGACCGGCTGGGCGCCAGACGTGAGGTTCATCTGCACCGAACAGCGCCGCCGCGCGCTGAACAGGGGCAGCGCCGCTTACATTCCTTGAGCGTCCTCCTGTTAAGATAGACCCATGACGAACCCCTACGCCGAGTGGTTCGAGCAGCTCCGCAGCGAATACGGGGAGCAGCTCCGCGCCATGCCCCTCCCCGACGGTCTGCCCGAGCATCTGCGCCAGCTGATCAGCGCGCACGACGAGGACGCCATTCAGTTCATGATCAAGCTGGCGTGGCAATTCGGCGCCCAGGTCGGTTACGCCGCTGGCAGCCGTGAAGGCGTGTCGCCGGCCCTCAAGATCAACCCCAACCGCGTTGAGGCTTAAATCTTCTCTGCCCCGCCGCTCCCGCCCCGTGTGTGGAGCGGTGTTCAGTTGGTCGGCTGGCGAGCCTGGGCCCAGCAGCCCAATTCTGGCTCGGGGCTGGGCAGCAGGCCGAGGGCCATCAGTTCCTCCAACACCACGGCAGCGAACGCCGCGAGGCTGGCCGGATCAGGCACCTCATCCGTTGCCAAACCCAGGCGGCGGGCTTCGGTAGCCAGATGACGCGCCAGATCGTTCATGGGCCCAGTCAAGCACAGCCAGCGCTGACGATGGGGTAGCTGCCAAGAGAAGCCGCCCTGGCGAGATCACCAGGGCGGCCGGGAAAAGGCGGGTTCAGTCGTCCGCGTGGGCGTGGGCCAGTGCGTCACGCTCGTCGGCTTCGCGCAGGGCACGGATGCCGCGCACGATGCCCAGGGTAGCGAAGTAGCTCACGAGCGGTACGCCGATGGTCAGAATCCAGAGGATCGTGTTGGCGCTGGCTTCAGGCAGCAGGCCACTCTGAACCAGTTCCACCTTATAACCGGCCACTGACAGCACGATCATCATGGCCATGAATGCCACGCCAGCTGCCAGCCGCACCGGGTGGTTGGTGGGGTTCTCGGCGTAGTACTGGTTATCCTTGGCGCGGTCCAGCATGGGTACCGCGAACATGGCGCCAATAATCAGGCCCGGGAAGACCATGGCGCCCACGAATTCGGCGCTGATAATGCCGCCCAGAACTTCCAACTCGAAGCCAGGAATAATGGCCAGAGCGCCGAACACCCACAGCAGATACCAGTCAGGCTTGATGCCACTGATGGGCTGTGCGCTGGGCGGCCCGTAGTGCTCAATAGGATGCACGGGAATAAAGGCCGAGAACAGCACGACCAGGCCCGTGAACAGCAGGACCAGCAGCAGCATGATGGGCGTTTGCTGCGTGCTCAGTGGCACCCCTACAATCTTCTTGTAGGCAATGCGCTTGGCGTACTGCGGCTGGGTGTGCTTCTGCTTGATCATGATCAGCATGTGGGCACCCGTCAGGGCCAGCAGAATGCCAGGTAGCAGCATGATGTGGTAGCCATAAATACGGGGGATGATGCCCTCGCCCGGAAAACGACCCGCGAAGGCTGCCTGCGCCAGCCAGTCGCCCACCCAGGGCACAGATTTCACGATGGCGTAAATCACGCTTACCGTGTTGTAGGCGTAGTTGTCATAGGGCAGGATGTAGCCAGTCACAGCGGTCAGGGCGGCAAAGATCAGCAGCAGCATGCCAATCCACCAGTTGATTTCGCGGGGCTTCTTGAATGCACCTGTGAAGTACACGCGCATCATGTGAATCACGGCCGCCGCCACCATGATGTTTGCCATCCAGTGGTGAATGCGGCGCAACATGTCACCAAAGGGCATCGCGTTGATTTTCAGCGCAGAGTGGTAGGCCGCTGGAATCATGTTGGGCTCTGCCCGCGTGCCTGGGTCGAATGAATTTACCACTGGAGAGTTGCTCGGCTCATAAGACAGCGCCAGCAAGATACCGGTGATAATCAGGACGATCAGACTGAACAGCGTGATCTCACCCAGAAAGAACGAGTGATGCACGGGGAAGGCTTTGCGCAGGAACTTGTCGTTCAGGCGCGAGATATGCAGACGATCATCCAGCCACTGGTTCATCCCAAGATCTCCTTCACCCGCTGCAGATATGTTTCCCAGTCCAAGTTATTCAGAAAGCCGAACGGTGCAGACACAAAGGTTTCAGTGACCACGAGTCGGTCGCCCTCTACCTTGATCGGCAACTGTGGCATGGCGCGGGGAGGTGGCCCACCTATCACCTTGCAACCCTGCAGAGGATCGTAAAGCCCAGAGTGGCAGCTGCAGAACAGCTTGCTGGTGTCTTTGGCATAGTTTTCCGGGCTGCAACCAGCATGGGTGCATTTGTTGGAATACACGACGATGCCGTCTTCCGCGATCCCTTCCAGCTTGAGTTCAACGTGCTCGCCTTCTCCCGGCACCTTGAAGCTGTCCTTGCGAAACCGCTGAACCCCTACCAGATTGTTGGGCTCGGCCTTTCGAATGACATCATTACCATCTTGGTCTTTGCCCATGGGCCAAGCCTGAATCACCCGGTCGGTAATCTCCGAAGGGCGGATAATCTGCCCCTCCTTGGCCGCTGTGGCATGCACCAGGATGTCGCCGGCACGCGGCGGCGCCTTGTCTGGCGTGATACGTAAGACAGGTTTGGCACCGCCCAGGGCACTCACTAGGCCTAGCGTGCCCACAGCGGCCGCCCCACCCATGGCCGCGTTTACGAAGCGGCGGCGCGTCATTTCCGGGTCTTGTTTCTTGTAACGGGTCATGTCTCTACCTCTCTTACCAGGGGAATTCGCCGCTGGCGTCTTCAACGAGCACTTCGCCGTCCATGAAGAACTTCTTGTACAGCGCGATGCTGGCCGCCAGCATCAGCAGGATCATGGCCGCGTAGAAGCCTTCCATCGTGACATTGGGCATCACGGGTTCCTTGGCCGCCCAGCCCGCAAAGTCGGTGATCATCTGGCGCACGAACAGAATGCTGAACAGTACGGTCAGGCCCAGGGTCGTGATGATGCCCAGGGTTGCCAGGGGCGTGGAACGGACCTTGTGAATGCCGGGGTGCAGTTCCTGCCCTTCAGCCCACACGCTGTACAGCCCGATCAGGCCATACGTCAGCAACACCATGACGAAGGTGGCCAGGAAGATCTCGGGCAACTTCAGATCCTCGGGAACGAAGCGGCTGCGATTTTTCAGGACCGCCGGGTCAATCTTGCTCTGGCTGGCCTGGATAACTGCGGGGGTCAGCGGCTCCTCAATCTTGTTGCCCCAGGAGTTCAGGACGTAGTTGGCCACCGCAAAGACCTGACTTTCATTCAGCTGAGTCTGCGCGGGCATTGTGCCTTTGCCCTTCACGATGACGTTGTAGACGTAAGCCGGGTCCTTGACGATCTTGGTATTTCCTGCCAGAGCTGGGCCCAACCCACCTTGGCCCTCTGCGCCGTGGCACCCAGCACAAGAACCGTTGCTATAAACATCTTTACCGACAGTCGGCCACTCCTGACTGATCTTGGCTGCCGCCGCCGGGTCAATCGTCACCGGCTTGGGCGCTGTTTCCTTGTTGAACAAGAACAGCAGGATAATCCACATAATGGCCGCACAGACGATGGCGACCCAGGGCATGACAGCGTCGTTTCTTTCCACGTTCCCTCTCCCTCAGCGTGAAGTGGCCTGTACAGTTCCGCTCCGCTTGGCGGACGGGAAAACCTGCGCTCAACTGGCCTAATGCGGGTCAGCATACCACGCGCCGAACACGCGCCCAGCCGCGCTCTCCAGGCAGAAAGCAGGGCTCTGGCACCCTGCATGATGCGCCTGACCGAGCGGTTAAATGTCCCCCCCTGACCCCACCTGCCCCAGTTCGGCCAGCAGGGGCCACAGGGCGGCGGCCAGGGCCAGGACATCGCGGTTTTCCGGGTGTTCGCGGGGGTCGCCGCCGTCCCGGGACAGCAGGGCCACCAGGAGGGGCCGGGGGGTCCAGAGCACGCCCACATCGTGGCGAACACCCAGCAATTCGCCGCTCTTGCTGGCCACGCGGAAGCGCAGCTGGCCTTCCTCATCGCGCGGAAGGCGGCGGCCAATCAGGTCGCGGTACTGCTGGCGCTCCAGAATGCTCAGGGCCAGCGCCGTGTGTGTGGGGTCCAGCCACTCGCCCGCCACCAGGGCGCGCAGCACCTCGGTCTGGTCGCGGGCGGTGGTGGCATTACGCTCGCCCCGGCGCTGGGCCTCGTTCTGCAGGTGCGGCGGGCGCTGCAAGGGGCCCACCAGTCGGGTGCCGCCCAGGCCGTGGGCGGCCAGCCAGTCGTTCACCGCCTCCAGTCCCAGCGCTTCAATCACCATATTCGTGGCGGTGTTGTCGCTCACTACGATCATCAGGGTCAGCACGTCCTGCCACGTGAGGGCGAGGCCCGGGGCCAGTTCGTGCAGCACCCCGGCGCCCCCGGCGCGGTCTTCGGCCGTCATGGTCACGCGGCCATGCAGGGGCAGCCGGCCGGTCTGCGCCGCCTGCAGCGCCATCACCAAGAGGGGCACCTTGATGGTGCTGGCGGCCGGAAACACCTCGTCGGCCCCGGTGGCCACCAGTTCAGTGCCGTCCAGGGCACAGACCCGCAGCCCCACGCGGCCGGGAAAACCGGCCCCACGCAGCCGCTCGTGGAAGGCCGCCAGCCCACCCAGCACAGTCAGTCCTCCGGCCACGACAACCCCGAAAGCGCTGCAAACGGATGGGCCGTGCCCACCGGGCGCAGGGTGCAAAACGGCAGCGTGCCTTCCGGCTCGACCCGGTGCAGGCAACCGGGGCACTCTGGAAACGCCTGCTCGGTATAGGCGAGATCCGGCTCCGCGCTGGGCAGGCTCCACTCGCGGCCACAGCCGGCCTGAAAGGTGACGGGGGCGGCGGCCGGCGGGCGCACGTGGCGGTTCTGTGGGCCCTTTCTACTCAAGGTTGGCAATGCCCTCGCGAATGGCGTACAGCGCCGCCTGGGTGCGGTTGTTCAGCTGCAGCTTGGTAAAGATTTCCGAGAGGCGGTTGCGCACCGTCTTCTCGCTGATGTCCAGGCGCAGGGCGATGTCCTGGTTGGAAAAGCCCTGGGCCAGCAGCTTGAGGATCATGGTTTCACGCTCGTTCAGGTCGGCGTGCTTCTCGCTGGGCAACTCCTCGCGCTTGTCGCGGAAGTCGTCGAGCACGTTCTGGGCCATGTCGGCGTCCAGGAGCGCCTCGCCGGCCGCCACCCGGCGAATCACGTCCAGCAGGGTGGTGGCGTCGGCGTCCTTGAGCACGTAGCCGCGCGCGCCAGCCTTGACTGCCTCGAACACATAGCGGTCCTGGCGGTACATGGTGATCATGATGACCCGGGCCTGCGGGTCAATTTCCAGAATGCTCTGGGTGGCTTTCACGCCGTCCAGATCGGGCATCTGAATGT
Organism: Deinococcus arcticus; assembly: GCF_003028415.1. Classification (NCBI taxonomy): domain Bacteria; kingdom Thermotogati; phylum Deinococcota; class Deinococci; order Deinococcales; family Deinococcaceae; genus Deinococcus; species Deinococcus arcticus. Next base: position 137,257 of record NZ_PYSV01000010.1, on the reverse strand, counting down.
CCATCAGGATCACGTCGGGGTGGGTGTCGGCGGCGTAGCGGATGGCCTCGCGGCCATTGGCGGCTTCGCCAATCACGCGCATGCCCTCGCTTTCAAGCAGGCTGCGCAGTCCCTGGCGGAACAGCGCGTGGTCATCCACGAGCAGAACGCGAATCATGGCCCCAGTGTAGGGCAGCCCCCGGGCCCACACCGTGGCAAAGGCGGGCAGGAATTTGTAAGCGCGCCCCCTGTACACTGGCAGGGTGATCACGTGGTTTGATGCGCTGCTGGTGACCCTGTGGGCTGTGTTGACGGCCCTGGGCGCGCGGCGCGGGCTGGCGGGGCTGGCCTGGGGCGCCGGGGGGCTGGCCGCCTGCTTTCTGGCCAATGCCCTGGTGGACAGCCCGGCGGCCGCGCTGCTGGCGGCCCTGCTGGGCGTGGGCGTGGCAGTGGCGACCCTGCGCCTGATTCCCACGCCGCTGGAGCACCCCTGGCACCTGGGCGCGGGGGCGCTGGGCGGCTTTCTGCTGGGCGGCGCCCTGATCTCGGCGCTGGCGCTGGGCTTTCCGCTGGACGTGAAGGTGGGCACCCAGGGCACGCGCGCCGTGTATCCGTCGGCCAGCCTGCAGCCAGCGCTGTACCGCGCCGTACGCGATTCGGCCCTGCAGGGCAGCCTGCGCAGCGTGTGGGGCAGCAGCCCCGCCCTGAAGACTCTGCTCATTCCCGACCAGACCCGCCCCCGCTGAGCCCCCGGCGTTGAGCGCCGTCACCCGGCCTGGGGCTCCTCAGCCTGGGGCGCAGGTGTTTCGGCGTGGGGCGTGGCGCGCTGGCTGAGCACCGTGGCAACCACCACCAGCACGCCCCCCAGGGCCCCGCGCAGCCCCACCTGCTCGCGCAGCAGCGCGTAACTGAAGGCGGTGGCGGTCACCGGTTCCAGGGCGTAGATCAGGCTGGCCTCGGCGGCGCTGACGTGGCGCTGGCCCACCGTTTGCAGCAGGGTGGTGACCGCTGTGGCGGCCACGCCCAGGTACAGCAGCGGCGCCCAGGCGTCGGGGGGCGGCAGCACGGTGGCCGGGGCGCTCAGCAGCGCCCACCCCCAGGCCAGGCCTGTCACGCTGAGCACCTGCGCGGCCGTGAAGGGCAGGGCCGCGTGGCGGTGCGCCGTGCCCTCCAGCGCCACGATGAACCCGGCGTAGGTGACGGCGCAGGCCAGCGCCCAGGCGTCGCCCACCACCCAGGCGCCGCCCTCCCAGGACAGCAGGCCCAGCCCCGCCACCGCCAGCGGCAGCGCCGCCCACAGGGTCAGCGGCAGGCGGCGGCGCTGGGCCAGGGCCAGCCACAGCGGCACCAGCACCACGCTCAGGGCCGTGAAAAAGGCTGCGCGGTTGGCGGTGGTGGTCTGCAGGGCGATGGTCTGGGTGCCGTAACCCGCAATCAGCCACGCGCCCAGCATCAGACCGTCGCGCCACAGGGGGTGGGCGGGGACTGGCAGGGTCCGGGGCGTACGCGGGCGCCACAGCAGCAGTGGCAGCAGGGCCACGGCCGCAATGGAAAAGCGCCACGCGATCAGCAGCGGCGCGCTCAGGCTCTCGCCCAGCGTCTTGACCACAGCGAACGTGCTGCCCCACAGGCAGGTGACCAGCAGCAGAAGCAGCGCGCCGCGCGCACGGGCAGACATGGGCGGCAGTCTAGACCAGCGTGGACCGGGGGCTGGGGTCTATGTATTCAGGTGACGGTACAGGGCCGCCCCCGTGCCCACCGCTCCCGCCACAAACACCAGCAGCAGGGCGTACAGCGGCGCGTCCTGGGTCAGGAGCAGCACCAGCAGGGCCATGGTCAGCCCCTCACCCAGCAGTCCCGGCACCGAAAGTCGGGGCAGGGCCCGGCCCAGCGCCAGCACACTCAGGGGGGCCAGCACACAGGCCAGCAGGGTGACCAGCCAGAGGGTCCAGGGCATGGGGGCAGTGTAGAGCGGCTGCACCCACAGAGCAGGGAATAGAGTCCAGAACAGCCACCAGGAGCTCAGAAGTGGGCGGTTGACCCGGAAGCTGGGCCCGGCACTCCGCCGCATACGGACGGCCGTCCATGTCCGGAACATCCGGGAAGAAGGGGGATGTTTCCTGCCTTCGGCTGGGGGCAGTCCAATGCCCGGACCGCCGTCTTTTTTCCTGCGCCGCCGCTCTGCGCGTCCCTCAGGTCAGAACAATCCCGTCACGCATGACGGGATGTTTCGGAAGTCGTCTCAGTCGAGCGGTTCCAGTTCATTCACCGGCCCCTCGCCCTCCTCGCCCGAATCGTCAAAGCCATCGGCAGGCAGGGGCTCGGGGTCTTCCGGTGCCTCCAGGGCAGGGTCGGTTGGCGGCTCGGGCAGCGGTTCTGGTTCGGGCACCGGCGCCGGCTCGGGCAGCGGTTGAGGCTGCGGGTCCGGCTCGGTGGGTGGGGGCGGGGTCACAGGCACGGCGGGGTCAGGCTCGGCGGGCACGGGGTCCTGCGGCGCGGCGGGGTCCTCGGGCAGGGGGGTGGGGTCAGGCGGGGGTTCTTCAGGCAGGGGCGCCGGTTCAGGTTCCGGGGCCGCCGGGGTGGGCTCGGGCTGGGGGACGGGCTGGGGTTCGGGTTCGGGCGGTGCCGGGGCCGGCTGGGGAGCGCGGCGGCCAAAGAAGCCGCCCTGGGCTCCGCTGCCGTCGCGCGCCACCGGGGGATCGTCGCCCTCGCCAGCGCGAAAAGCCATGTTCACCTGCCGCACCACGCGGTACTCAATGCCCTCTGGCTCGCGGAATGAGGCGGCGGGCTGGCCCTGCAGCGCCCCGGCCACCGCCTGCTGCCACACCGGCGTGGGCACGTCGCCACTGGTGGCCCAGGCCGGCAGCGCGCCGCCCTCCTGCCGGCCCACCCACACCGCCCCGGCCACGGTGGGCGTGACCCCCGCAAACCACAGGTCCTTGATGTCGTTGGTGGTGCCGGTCTTGCCGCCCACAGGCCACCCCGGAATGCGGGCGCGGGTGGCCAGTCCGCCCTGCGGAGCTGAAAGGTCATTGACCACGCCGCGCAGCATGTCCAGCCCCAGCCACGCCGTGCGGGTATCCCAGACCCGCTTCGCCACCGGGGCGGGACGGGTGTACAGCAGCTTGCCGCGCGCGTCTTCTACCTTGCGCACCAGCGTGGGCTCGTAATACAGCCCGCCGTTGGCGAAGGTGGCGTAGGCCGCCGCCATCTGCAGGGGGCTGGCCTCCAGGGTGCCGATGCTGAGGGGCAACCCGGCGTTGGCCGGTGGGGTAAGGTTCAGCTCGCGCAGCTTGGCCTCAAAGGTGTTCAGGCCCAGTTCCTGGGCCATGCGCACCGTCGGGAGGTTCAGCGAGTGGTCCAGCGAGTAGCGCAGGGTCACGTAGCGCCCGGTCCAGCGGCGGTTGTAGTTCATGGGCTGGTAGTCGCCGCGAATGGGCGCGTCCAGCACGGTGTCGCTCTGCTTCCAGCCCTTTTCCAGGGCCAGGGCGTACAGCAGCGGCTTGATCGAGCTGCCCACCTGCCGCCGGGCCTGGGTGGCGTTGTTCCAGTCGCCGGGGCGCCCGCCCGTCAGCTTCTGGCCCACCAGCGCCAGCACCTCGCCGCTGTCGGGCCGCACCAGGGCCACGCCCAGGGTGGCGCCGCCGGGCAGCCGGGCGTCCTTGCTGGCCTGTTCGGCGGCGGCCTGCGCCTGGGCACTCATGCCGGTATAGATGCGCCCGCCGCCATACAGCGCCTTGCGCCCAATGACCGGCAGCAGTTCCTTTTCCACCGCCTGCAGGTAGGAGAAGTTGGCGTAGTTGCCTGCGCCTTCCAGCCGCTTCAGGTTCTCGTCCAGCCGCTCCGGGCGCTCCAGGGTGGCCGAGCGCAGCGTGCCGTCGGCGTTCCAGCCGATGCGCCAGCCTGCCGGGTAGATGGGCGTTTTCCAGGCGGCGTCGGCCTCGGCCTGGGTGATCTGGCCGTCCTCGACCATCCGGGCCATCAGGTTCTTCATCAGGGGGCGGTACGCCTTGAAATCCTTGTAGCGGCGGTTGGGCGCCGGAATGATGGTCGCCAGATACACGCTTTCGGCCAGATTCAGCTCCGAGGCGCTCTTGCGGAAATACGCATGCGCCGCGCCCCCCGCACCGATGATGTCGCGGCTGCCCCCATCGCCCCAGTAGATAACATTCAGGTAGGCGTTCAGAATCTGGCCCTTCTCGAAGTTGCGCTCCAGCTGATAGGCCAGCACCGCTTCCTTGAACTTACGCTCGGGGGTGCGGGCGCCTTCCAGATCGTCGAGCAGCGTGTTTTTCACGACCTGCTGCGTGATGGAGCTGCCGCCTTCCAGGTCATTCTGCAGCAGGCCCTTGAGGAGGCCGCGCGCGATCCCAATGGCGTCCACGCCGCTGTGCTGGTAAAAGCGTCGGTCCTCGCTGGTCACCACAGCCTTTTGCAGCCACGGGCTGATCTGTGAGGCTTTGAGCAGATTGCGGTTCACGCTGCCCCCGCTGCTGAGGCTGGGGGTCAGGGTGCCCACCAGGGTGCCGGCGCGGTCGTACACCCGCGTCTGGCCGCTGAATTCCAGCACGTCCAGGTCCGAGACGCTGGGCAGGTCGCGGCCCCAGGTGTACCACAGCCCCCCGGCGCCCGCTGCACCTGCGAGCAGCAGCGCGGCCAGTCCATTGAAAACCCTCATCCGGGTCACTGTACCCGCTTCCGGTGAGCGCTGATGGGCACGGCGTCACGGACAGGGGCGCGGGGCGGGGCCGTCATGCGGGGCAGTCTGCCACGCCGCCCACAGGCCCCTCATCCCCCCAAAGCATGAGCGGGGCTTGATGGAACGCCCCGGGTCGCCCCCACGTGGCCCAGGAGAGCCAGGGAACATATGCCCGCGCGCCCAGCGCGTACCATGGGCCGTTAGCGCGCCATGACCCACCCTGCCCCCACCTCTGCCCCCGACACCGCCCGCCTGTTTGCTCCCATCGTGAAGGGGGTGGGGCAGGCCATTGGCGATTACCGCATGATTGAAGACGGCGACCGGGTAATGGTCTGCCTGTCCGGCGGCAAGGACAGCTACACGCTGCTGGACGTGCTGCTGCACCTGCAAAAACGGGCGCCCATTGACTTTGAGCTGGTGGCGGTCAACCTGGACCAGGGCCAGCCGGGCTTTCCCAGGGACGTGCTGCCGCGCCACCTGCGCGAACTGGGCGTGCGCTTTGACGCGCTGAGTGAAGACACCTACAGCGTGGTGAAGGACAAGACGCCTGAGGGAAAAACCACCTGCGCGCTGTGCAGCCGCCTCAGAAGGGGCATTCTGTACGCGCACGCCCGCAAGATTGGCGCCACCAAGATCGCCCTGGGCCACCACCGCGATGACATTCTGGAAACGCTGTTCATGAACCTGTTCTTCGGCGCCCGCCTCAAGGCCATGCCGCCCAAGCTGCAAAGCGACGACGGCACGAACGTGGTGATCCGCCCGCTGGCGTATGTGGCCGAAAGCGAGATCATCCGCTATGCCCAGGCGCGCGCCTTTCCCATCATTCCCTGCAACCTGTGCGGCAGTCAGGAGAACCTGCAGCGCAAGATTGTGGGCGAGATGCTCCAGGGCTGGGAGCGCGAGCACCCCGGACGCCTGAACAACATCCTGCGGGCCCTGACCCGCGTGACCCCCAGCCACCTGCTGGACCGCGCGCTGTTCGATTTTGCCTCGCTGAGCGTGACCCCGGCCGAGGGCGACACCGGCTTTGACGCCGAGCGTTACCCCGAGCGCGAATTCCTGACTGACCTGAACGAACTGAGCCTGCTGGGCTAAGACGAGTTCCGAACAAAGCCGTACCCCATGACGGGATGTTTCCGACCGGAGGAACTCGCAGCGCTGCGGAGCAGAGCAGGAAAGGAGACAGCTGCCCGGGCATTGGGCTGGAGCAGTGCCGCAGGCGGGAAACCTCCCCTTCTTCCCGGATGTTCCGGACATGCACGGCCGTCCGTCTAAGTGCCTCGCACCGGGAAACGTTGCTGCGCCCTTCTGAACCGTTGGCCTGGGGGAGGGGCGAGGGACTTAGGCTGCGGCATGCGCGCCCTTCCCTTTGCCCTGGCTGTGCTGGGTTCAGCTCTGGCCCTCTCCCCTGCCCCGCTGCGCTGGAGTGCCCCCGCCGCGCTGCTGGGCTTCGGCGGTCAGGGGCAGGTGGTGACTGCTCCACTGGTGACAGGCCGGGGCCCGGACTTCTCGCAGCTGGAGGTGCGCGGTCCCAACACCGGCAGGGTCACGCAGACCCTTACGCTGCCCACCGCCAAGGCCGGGCCGCCCCTGGCCCCGGCCTGGACGCCGGACCTGAACACGCTGGCGTGGCTGAGCCAGCCGGGGCCAGGACAGGCGCCCACCCTGCATGTGCGGCGGGGAGAAACCCTGCGCACTCTGGGCGGCCCGGGCCAAGGCCTGGAAGGTGCACAGGTCCTGGCCCTCAGCCCAGATGGCCAAGCGCTGTATGTGGGCAACTTCAACGGCGACGTGCAGGTGTGGAACACGGACAGCGGCGAGCGGGAACACACGCTGCTGCAGAACAGCTGGGGCGCCGAACGTCTGCGGCCCAGCCTGGACGGCACACGGTTGTTCGTGGGGACGCGGAGCCACGCCACGGTGTACGACACCCGCACCTGGGCGGCCCAGGCCCTCCCGGGCGCCTTTGCCAAAACCGCGCGCTCGCTGGCCTTTACCCCGGACAGCCGCGCCCTGTATGTGGCCGACGGCCACGACCCGGTGCGCCGCTACGCCCTGACCACGCCCGGCCGCGTGACCACGCTGCCGCGCCCCACCGCACCCTGCGACATGCCCTTCTGGCAGGGCCGCTGCGCGGCGGGCCCCGTTACCCTGAGCCTGAGTGCCGGTGGCCGCACGCTACTGGTGGGGTACTTTAGCGGCCTCGCCGTGGTGTACGGCGCAGCCACCGGGCGGGAACAGGGCCGGCAGGCTGGCACGCTGCCGTTCTTCACGGCCATGACCCCGGACGGCCAGACCCTGCTGAGTGGCGGGGTGGGCGGCACGCCCCTGCAGGCCCGGCCGCTGCCCCAGGCCGCTTGATCCATGCCAGGCGCGGCTGTCCGCGCTGTTGGGGTCAGGCACGGCCAACGACTCGCCGCGCGCATTCGTCTCAAGGTCCACATCATCGCTCCGGTGAAACACCGGGACCGGCCGCTGCTGGGTGGAGGTGAGAGCGGCCATGGTGTCAGGGGCGTCCCCGCCGCGCACCGGCAGAGCAGCCCCGCAGGGCAACGTGAGGGGCCGCCGTCTGTCCAGCACAGACGCGGCCCCCTGGCAGAGCCGGTTACCCCTGCTCGGTATAGGCCCCCAGCCGGCGAAAGCGCGCCGCACGGCTCTGTTTCAGTTCCTCCGGGCTTTGCCCCATCAGCTCGCGCAGGTGGCGGCTGACCGCCTCGCCCACCGCCTGGGCCGCCGCGTCGGCGTTGCCGTGGGCGCCGCCCGCCGGCTCGGGAATCACCTCTTCCACGATGCCCAGCTCCAGCAGGTCCGGGGCAGTCAGCTTCAGGGCCTCGGCGGCCAGGGGGGCCTTGCTGGCATCCTTCCAGATAATGCTGGCCGCGCCCTCAGGGGAAATGACCGAGTACCACGCATTTTCCTGAATCAGCACCCGGTTGCCCACGCCAATGGCCAGCGCGCCGCCCGAGCCGCCTTCCCCAATCACCACGTTCACCACCGGCACGCGCAGGTTCAGCATGCGGCGAATGCTCTCGGCAATGGCCCAGCCCTGGCCGCGCTCCTCGGCTTCCAGGCCCGGGTAGGCGCCCTGGGTGTCCACCAGCGCCACCACCGGCAGACCAAACTTGTCGGCCAGATCCATCAGACGCACGGCCTTGCGGTAGCCCTCGGGGTTGGCGCTGCCGAAGCGGCGCTTGATCTTGCTTTTGGTGTCGCGGCCCTTCTGCTGCAGCAGCAGCATCACGGGCACGCCCTGCCAGCGCGCCGGCCCGCCGATCAGCGCGGGGTCGTCGCCGTAGCGGCGGTCGCCGTGCAACTCGGTAAATTCGGTGCACAGGCGCTCCACGTAGTCCAGCGCGGTGGGCCGCCCGGGCGCGCGGGCCAGCCCCACCCGGTCCCAGCGGCTGAGTGGCTCCCGGGCCTGCTCGGCTTTGAGACGCTCCACCTCCGCGCGCAGGGGCACAATGGCGGCGTCCAGGTTCTGCCCGGTCCGCTGGGCGGTGCCTTCCAGATCGCGCACGCGGGCTTCAAGTTCACGCAGGGTGTCCACGGTCCGGGTCATGCGCCCGCCCCCACGGCCGTTTCCCGGCGGGTCAGCAGCCCCAGCAGCGAGGCCAGATACGCGCGGTGCTCGCGGCGGTCCACCACCGCGTCTACCATGCCGTGCGCCAGAAGGAACTCAGCGCGCTGAAAGCCCTCAGGGAGGCTCTGGCGAATGGTCTGCTGAATCACGCGCGGCCCGGCAAAACCAATCAGGGCGCCGGGCTCGGCCACGATCACGTCAGCAATGGTGGCGAAGCTGGCGGTCACGCCGCCCGTGGTGGGGTCGGTCAGCACACTCACGTAGGGCAGGCCGCGCTCGGTCAGGGCTTCCAGGGCCACAGTGGTTTTGGCCATCTGCATCAGGGAGAGCGCACTTTCCTGCATGCGCGCCCCGCCGCTGGCGGTCACGATCACCAGGGGCGTGCCGGCCTCGGCGGCGTGCTCGGCGGCGCGGGCAATCTCTTCGCCCACCACACTGCCCATGCTGCCCCCCGAAAAGGCGAAGTCCATCACGGCCACGGTTACCGGCAGCCCCAGGATGGTGCCGCTGCCAGTCAGGATAGCGTCGGGGCGGCCGGTTTTCTTCTGGGCGCGCCTTAAGCGCTCCGGGTAGCTCTCGGTGTCCTGGAACCCCAGGGCGTCGGTGGGGTGCACCCGCCCAGAACGCTGGACGAAGCTGTCTTCATCCAGCAGCACGCTCACGCGCTGGCCGGCGTCCAGGCGCAGGTGGTGGCCGCACTTGGGGCACACGAAGGCGGCCGCTTCCAGTTCGCGGTTGTATAGCCCCTCTTTGCAGGCGGGGCACTGGGTCCACAGGTCGGGCACGTCGGAGCCCGGCTGCACCTGCGGGCGACGGCGACGAAAAAAACGGTCAAGGGCCATGCGGTCAAACTCCTCTTTGGGATGAACTGCCTACCCGCGCATTCTAGGGCGGGCACCCGCAGAGGGCTGCACCGGGTTCAAGTGCCGGGCGCCGCGCCGCTTCAGCCCAGCCTGGTTTTCAGGTAGTCGTCCAGCTGCGCCAGTTGCAGGTTCATGTCGCGCCCCAGGGCGTCTACGCGGGCGCTCAGGGCCGCCACCTCGCTGCTCTGCCCGCTGCCAGCCTCCAGCGCCTGCAAGCGGCGGTCCAGGTGCTCTTGCAGCTGGGCAAAGCGGCTGCCCTCCTGGCTGTCCAGGCTCACGCGCAGGGCTTCCATATCGCGCAGCAGCCGGGCGCTGTCGGCCTGGGCACGCAGGCCCGTCAGCCCGGCCCAGAAGTAGAACAGCAGCGTCATCAGCGTGGCCAGGACCAGCAGCACCAGCCCCATGGGCACGCCCCGGTAGGTCACGAAGCCCAGGCTCAGGGTGTGCGGGTACATCAGGGCGTTGGTGTTCAGCACCGCGAACAGCCCCAGCAGCACCAGCAGAGCGATCAGCACGGCGGTCCGCATAATGGGGGCAGCCTACACCGCGCCCAATAGGGCGCACTTGCGCAAACGTTCACGCATCCGCCTTGCCCCACCACTGTCCGGTGTAGGCTGCGGCTTGTATGTCACTCGTCGTGCTGGTCACCCTTCCCCCGGAACGGGCGCTGGATCTGGCCCGGATTCTGGTCAACGAGCATCTGGCTGGCTGCGTGAATATCGTGCCGGGCCTGCAAAGCGTGTACCGCTGGCACGGCGAGGTCGCCGAGGACCCTGAGAGCCTGCTGCTGATCAAGACCACCGGCGAGCAGTACCCCGAGCTGGAAGCGCGCATCAAGGCCCTGCACCCCTATGAGGTGCCCGAGATCATCGCCCTGCAGTACGACCGCGCCCTGCCAGAATTTCAGTCATGGCTGCGCGGGGCCCTGGAACCGGGGCCGCGTTAAACCTCTCAGGCAAAGCGCGCCGCCCAGAGAATGCCGGGCGGCGCGCTTTGCCTGCTGTGCCTTACTGGAAGTTGCTGAGCACCACGCTCACGTCTTTCAGGGTAAAGGCCATGGTGCAGCCCGCCAGCTCGTTCTGGCTGGCGCGAATCTTGGCTTCCACGGACGCGGTGTTCCTGCCGCCGGAAGTCAGCACGGTAAAGAAGTTGACCACCGTGCCCGCATCGGGGGCCGTCACGTTCAGGGTGCCTGCCGAGACGTCATAGGTGGCGGTGCCCACCCCTTCAGACTTCCTGGTCAGGGTGAAGGCGGCCAGATCACGGTCCGCGCCGCTGTCGAACGTGGCCTTGTTGGCGGCGTCGCTGGCCTCCAGCTTCACGCGGCGCACCGTCAGGTTGACCTGTTGGGGCTTGGCGCACAGGCCATTGACATCCACCCTGGCAAACCCGGTCTTGAATTCCAGACCCGTGGGTTTGATGTTCAGAGGCAGCTCGGGAATGGTGATGTCATCGAAGGGGGCGCCGGCGGTGCTGTAGCTGACGGTGCCCACCACCGCTTCAATCGTGAGCGGCGAGGACGCCACCAGCTGCTTGCCTTCCAGACCAGCAGGGTTGCTGACCGTCTGGGGCGGAATAAACGAGCCCACAACCCGCCCGCAGCCTGACAGGACCAGCGCGGCGCTCAGGGCGGCAACCGAAACAATGACCTTTTTCATGGGAACTCCTTGAAACACAACGGGGCCAGAGGGCGAACTACCCGGACCCCTCAAGTGTACAGAAAGGCTCAAGGCCAGCCCATGAAGTGGCTCACGACAGGGTCAGGCGGCAATAAAAATCCCCGCCACATCTGGGCGGGGGGACTTCTCTTGTGGCGGGCCCTGTAGGACTTGAACCCACGACCTACGGTTTTGGAGACCGCCGCTCTACCAACTGAGCTAAGGACCCTTCTCGCGCCTCACAGCAGCGCGGGCCTGTGCAGAGTAGCAGAGCCCCCGACAGGCGTGCAAGGGGGCCACAGACACGCCGGGGCTGTCCCAGCAGGCCGATCACGGCTGCCGCCCAGCCCTGCGCCAAACGGCTTAGACGACCCCCCGCCCAGGCCCAAATACTCTAGGTTAAGCGGTGATGACCGCCAAGCAAGCGGCGCAGCGGCCCCGGGGCGCGAGGACGCGTGCAGCCCAGGTGTTGAGCGCGCTGGAGACCCTGTACCCCGACGCCCGCACCGAACTGGAGTTCCGCACTCCCTTTGAACTGCTGGTGGCTACGGTGCTGAGTGCCCAGGCCACCGACGTGAGCGTGAACGCGGCCACACCCGCCCTGTTCGCCGCCTACCCCGATGCCCAGGCCATGAGCCGGGCCGAGCCCGAGGACATAGAGCCCCTGATTCGCCGCATTGGCCTGTACCGCGCCAAGGCCCGCCATCTGGCGGCGCTGGCCCGGCTGCTTCTGGAGCGCCACGGCGGCGAGGTGCCCAACGACTTTGACGCCGTGGTGGCCCTGCCCGGCGCCGGGCGCAAGACAGCCAATGTGGTGCTCAGCAACGCCTACGGCTTTCCGGCCATTGCTGTGGACACCCATGTGGGCCGCCTGAGCCGCCGCCTGGCCCTGAGCACCCAGACCAACCCCGACAAGGTGGAGGCCGATCTGCAGGCCCTCTTTCCACGTAAGCGCTGGGTGTTTCTGCACCACGCGCTGATTCTGCATGGGCGCCGGGTCTGCACGGCCCGCAAGCCCGACTGCCCGGGCTGCGTCATGAATCCCTTTTGCCCCAAGGTGGGTGTGGCATGAAGGGGCGCGGCCTGTCCTGGCACTTTTCCCGGCAGGTGTGGCTGTTCCTGATCTCGGTGTTCGTGTTCGGACTGTCGCAGGCGTTCACGGCCCTGTTCCTGAACTTCTACCTGCGCGCCCTGGGCCTGGGCGCCGAGTGGCAGGGGCTGATGAACGCTCTGCCCGCCGTCACCCTGGCCGCCCTGAGCCTGCCGGCCGTGGCCCTGGCCCGGCGCATCAGCAACGCGCACACTCTGAAGGTGGGGGCCGCGCTGGGCCTGGTGGGCACCGCGCTGCTGGTGGGGGCCACCGGCCCGGTGCTGGTGATCCTGGGGGCCATCGTGCAGGGGGCCGGCGCCGCCCTGAGCATCGTGGCGGGCTCACCCTTCATGGCCAACCACAGCAACGAGCGCACCCGCGTGACCCTCTTCAGCGTGCAAAGCGCCCTGATGACCGGAGCCGGGTTCCTGGGCAATCTGCTGGGCGGGCAGGTGCCCTCGGCCTACGCAGGCTGGACCGGCACCGAGCCGGACGGCCTGGGCGCCCTGCGCGCGGCGCTGGCGGTGGCTGCCGGCCTGCAACTGCTGGGCCTGCTGCCCGTGCTGGGCCTGAAGCCCACGGGCAAAACGGTGCGGGAGGGGCGCAGTTTCCGCGTGCAGGACAAGCGCACCATGGCCCGGCTGGTGCTGCCCAACATTCTGGTGGGCCTGGGGGCCGGGGCCACCATTCCCTTTCTGAACGTGTTTATCGAGGGCAAGTTTGGCATCAGTTACGCGGGACTGGGCACACTGTTTGCCTGGACCAGTTTGGCCACCGCCGCCACCGCGCTGCTGCAGCCGCTGCTGGTGCGGCGCCTGGGCCAGTTGCAGGCCGTGCTGCTGGTGCAGGCCACCAGTCTGCCGTTTCTGGCCCTGCTGGGCTTTGCCCCCAGCCTGTGGCTGGTCACGGCCGCCCTGTTCACGCGCGGCGCCCTGATGAACGCCGCGGGCCCGGTGTATTCCGCCTACGCCATGACCGCCCTGCCCGAGGATGACCGGCCCATGTACTCGGCGGTCAACGTGATTGCCTGGGACCTGGGCTGGGCGGCCAGCAGCGTGCTCTCGGGCGTGGTGCGCGGGGCGCTGCCCTTTGGGGCCGCCTTTCAGCTGCTGTTTGCCTGGACCCTGCTGATGTACGCCGCCAGCGTGCTGGCCATCTATCTGGGCCTGTACCGGCCAGCGCGCATGAAGGCGGCCCCAATTCCCACTTCACCGCCCGCCTGAACGTCTGTGCCCGGAAGGGGGGTAGACTGCGAAGTGATGAGTGATACGTCTCCCCTTCGCCGCCTGCACCGCGTTCAGGAGCTGGACCTGAACCTCGACCGCCTGCGCGACGAGGAACGCAATATTCCCGACGATCTGCGCGGAGCCCGCGCCGAGCAGGAGCGCCTGAACAACGAGCTGGAAGACACCGAAATTACCCTGGAAGGCGTGGACCGGCAGGTGCGCCAGCAGGAGCTGGACCTCGCCGGCACCCGCGAGCAGATTGCCCGCGCCCGCGAGGAGCAGGAGAAGAACGCCTTTGATGCCCGCGCGCAGTCGCAGTACGGCAGCCGCATTCAGATGCTCTCCGAGCGCGCCGACGAGATGGAAGAGGACCTGGGCCCCTTAAAGGCCCGGCAGCAGGAACTGAACGAGCGCTCGGCCGCCCTGCGCGCCCAGCACCGCGCCCTGCGCCCCACCCTGAACGAGCTGGAAACGCGCGACGAGGCCCGCGTCCAGGACCTGCGCGACCAGGGCGCCGCCGACCGCCAGGAACGCGCCGATCTGGTCGGGGCCCTGGACGCCCGCACCGTACGCGAATACGACCTGATTCGCCGCGCGAAAAAGGGCCTGGGCGTGGTGGAGATCAAGGCCGGGCGCTGCAGCGGCTGCAACGTGAACCTGCCGGTCAACGTGCAGCAGAAAGCCGCCCAGGGCAAGCTGCCCCCGGTGAAGTGCCCCAGCTGTGGCCGCTTCCTGATCCGCCTCGATCTGGCGTAAGAGGCTGGTGCGCCCGCCCTGTCCAGTGCGCTGGGGGGCGGGATTTTTCAGGCCATGGGCCATGAGTTCTGGGGGATGGCTCATGGCCCAGAGCCCACGGCCCTCTTATACGGATTCCGTTCATTTCCGTAACATCCGGGAAAGAGCCGAATGTTCCTCCAATTCCCGGAAATCCGCATCTTTTCCTGCTCCCTTCGGTCGAAAAAATTCCGTAACTCGTTACGGAATTTTTCGGAACCCGTATTAAAATTCGTCCCGGTCAAATACAGCCGCAATCTGCTCGCGGCTCAGGCCCTGGCCCAGCAGGATCAGCAGCAGCAGCCGGGCCTTGTGGGCGTTGAGAAAACTGGCGGGAATGGCCCCGGCCGCCACCAGCGTGGCGCCGCCGCCCGCGTAGCCATAGACCGGCAGCACGGGCCCGGCGTGGGTGCGCGTGGCAATGACCACGGGTTTCTCGGTGGCCTGAATGAGGGGCAGCAGCTCTGCGGGCAGGTTGCCGGTGCCCAGGGCGGCGATCACCAGCCCATCGGCCTGGGCGGCGGCCCCGGCGTAGCCCTCGCCCGTCCAGCCCGCGTAGGCGTACAGGATGTCCACGCGGCTGGTCAGGTGGGCCGGGTGGTAGGTGGCGCGCGGCTCGGGCATGGCGAAGTAATGCACCCGGGCGCGCGTGCCGTCACGGTCAATGCGGCCAATAGGCCCCGGGTACCCGCCAAAGGCGTCCACGGCGGTGGTGTGAATCTTGGTCACGGTGCGGGCGTCGAAAATATCGCCGCCGATCACCACCAGTGGCCCCCGGCCCCGGCTGCTGGCGTGCAGGGCCACGTGCGCGGCGTCCAGCAGATTGGCCGGGCCGTCCCAGGACACCTCCTCGGCGTGGCGCATGCTGCCGGTCAGAACCACCGGAATAGGCACGTCCAGCAGCAGGTGCAGGGCAAAGGCGGTTTCTTCCAGCGTGTCGGTGCCGTGGGTGACCACCACGCCGTCGTGGGCTGGCGCCAGGTCGCGGATCAGCGCGGCCAGCTGGCCCATGTGGGCCGGGGTCACATGCGGGCTGGGCAGGTTGAAGGGCTGGGCGTCCGTGACCTGCACGCCGCCCAGGCCCGGCAGGCTGGGGGGCTGCTGCGGGGTCAGGCCGCGCCCATCGGGGCTGGGGCGGCTGGCGATGGTGCCGCCCGTGTGAATCACCGCGAGCCGGGGTGGGGTGGACATGGCCGGCATGCTACCGCTGGGGCGGGCGGGCTGGCAGGGCAGCGGGCAGGGTCAGCGCCGCAGGCGCACCCACACGAGGGCCAGTCCGAACACCGCCGCGCCCAGGGGCAGTTCGGCCAGCAGCGCGGCCCCCACCTCGGTGCCGCCCCGGGTGCGCTGCCACAGGCCAATGCCCACCCACAGCAGGGCGGCGGCCAGGGCCATCAGCAACTGGCGGGCCAGCGGCGGCACGCGCCCCTTACTCCCGCGCCGCGTCAATCAGGGCCTGGGCGCCCTGGTTCAGCATGTCGGTGGCCAGCTCGGCGCCCAGATCGGCGCATTCGCCGGGGTCGCCCTGGGTGGTGCCGCGAATCACCTTGGTGCCGTCCAGCGCGCCCACCCAGCCTTCCAGGGTCAGCACGCCGCCCTTGACGCTGGCGTGCGCGCCCACCGGCGCCATGCACCCGGCGCCCAGCCCGGCCAGGAACTCGCGCTCGGCGGTAATGCGGTCATCGGTGGTGTGGTCGTGGATGGCGTAGGCCACCTCGATACTCAGGTCGTCATCGGCGCGGGTTTCCAGGGCCAGGGCGCCCTGGCCGGGGGCGGGCAGCAGGATATCGGGTTCCAGGAATTCGTCAATGCGGTGGCGCATCTCGGTGCGGATCAGGCCAGCGGCGGCCAGGATGATCGCGTCGTACTCGTCGCCGGCCAGCGCAGCGAGGCGGGTGTCGATGTTGCCGCGCAGGTTCACGATCTGCAGATCGGGGCGGTAGGCGCGCAGGAACGCCTTGCGCCGCACGCTGCTGGTGCCCACCCGGGCGCCCTGCGGCAGCTCCGCAAGCTTTTTCATGCCTTCTTTGCCGATCAACACGTCGCGCGCGTCCACCCGGCGGGGAATGGCGCTGACCTCCAGGCCCTCAGGCTGCTCGGTGGGCAGGTCCTTGAGCGAATGCACCGCAATGTCAATGCGCCCCCCCAGCAGGGCGTCCTCGATTTCCTTGACCCAGAACCCCTTGTCGCCTTTCTGGGCCATGGCTTCCAGGCTGCCCCGGTTGCGGTCACCGCCCGTACTGATCGTCTGGATGCGGAAGTCCGTGTCGGGCCATTCCTCTTTCAGCCGGGCCACCACCCAGTGGGTCTGTGCGAGCGCCAGAGTCGAGCCGCGCGTGCCTACCGTCACCATCCGCATAACCTGGCCAGTATACGGGCTGGGAACCGAACAGGCGGTCAGCCAGGTCCCGGCGCCCGGCACAATGGCGGTAGATGACGAGCTTGACGCACGCCTTGACCTGGGGGGTGGGCCTGGGCCCTGGCCCCCTTGAACCCGCCGACCTGTTCCTGCTGCGCGAGCTGGGGGTGGGCGCTGCCCGCGTTGCCGTTCCCTGGGCCGCCACGCAGCCCACGGGCCGGGGCCGACTGAACGCGGCGGCGCTGGGCCTTTACGACCGCCTGACCGACGACCTGCTGGCCCTGGGCGTGCAGCCGTGGCTGAGCCTGGACGGCGAGCTGCCCCCGGCCGTGGACGCGGCGGGCGGCTGGCTGTCCCGCGACACCGCTTCCCGCTTCGAGGAGTACGCCTCTTGGGTGGGTGAGGCGCTGGCGGACCGCGCGGCGGCCTTCTTGACGCTGTGGCCCACGCTGGGCACGCCCCCGGCGCCACCGTTCCTGAGCAGCTTCCCGGCGCACCACCACCGCCTGCTGGCGCACGGCCTTGCGGCCCGGGTGCTGCGCGAAACCGGCGCGCAGCAGGTGGGCCTGGGCCATCACTTCGCCCCGGCGTGGCCTGCCCGCGACCACGACGCCGACGGGCAGGCCGCGGCCCTGGTGGCCGCGTGGCGCAGCGGCCTGTGTACCGGGCCCGTGCTGCGCGCCGCCTACCCTGCCCCGGTGGTGGCCCTGCTGAACGAGCACGCCCCCGCCCTGCTGGACGCCGTGCGCCCCGGGGACCTGGACACCATCGCCACGCCACTGGACCTGCTGGGCGTGGGGTACGACCAGCCCGCCTGGGTGCAGGCCCGCCCGGGTGCGCCGCTGGGCCTGGACGTGGGCCCGGTGCCTGAACGTGAGCGCAACGGCGCCGAGGGGCTGACACAGGTGCTGACTGACCTGAAGGCACAACTGGGAGAGGCGGGGCCGCCGCTGCTGGTGGCGTTGGAGGGCGTATGGGCCGCTGCCCCCTTGCCGGATGGCCGGGTGCCGGACAGTGGGCGGGTTCGCTTTCTGGAGGGGCATCTTCCGGCGGTGGTGGAGGCGGCAGAGCGGGGGGTGGCGGTGCGGGGGGTTCTCGTGGGGGAACTGCTGGACCGGGGGGAGGGGCAGGGGTTGGTGAGGTTGGATGAAGGAACGGGAGCGCGGGTTCGGAAGGGGAGTTTTGGGTGGGTGGCAGGGGTGGTTCGGGGGGGATGAGGGCGGCGCTCCCTGGCGTTGCCCCACCCCCCCAGCCCCCCTCCCCCAGAGGAGCAGGGGGGAGTTTTCCGCTGCGCTCGGCCGTTGACTGACGGTGTGGGGTGGCCCGGCTTCGCCCCGCGATGTACGCCGTCGCCTTTCTCCGCCCATCACCGTACGCCCGTGCGCTGCGCGCACGACGGCTTCCGTTGCTGGCCCTGTAGAGGCTCAGGGCAGGGGTGCTTAAGACACGATTAAGGGCAGCTTCGGCTATTGGCTGTTGTGTTGTTCAAAGGAGAACCCTCTGGGCCGCACCAAGCCTTCTTGCCCCACCACGGCCCGGGTCCAGACGAGGCCGTCGTGCGCGCAGCGCGCGGGCCATTACGCTGGACGGCAGGATGGCGTCGAAGCCGGACACGTCACTTGGTTGAGCAACCCCAGCCGACTTCAGTCGAAACTCTTGCCTAGCGCAGCGCCGCTCCCCCCGTCCCCTCTGCTGCGCAGCTCTGCGAGTCTGGGGATGGGGGGCTGGGGGGGTGGGGCAAGGCAGCAACCGTCACCACAAACCACCCCCCAACTCCCCCCATGCGCCACTCGGCAGATGCGCCCCCCACCCCCTGCCCCCTAGCCTGACCTCATGACCCCGCCTTCCCCCGACTCCTCGCCCCCACCCGAACGGCCCAGAAGCGCCCTGGCCGTGCTGGGCACCTACCTGGGGCCTTTGAAGTGGCAGGTGGTTACCCTGGCCGCCCTGCTGCTGACCGGCACCGCCCTGAACCTGCTGCTGCCCCAGTTGCTGCGGCGCTTTGTGGACAGCGCCAAACTGGGCGCCGGGGCCGACGTGAGCCTGCTGGTGGGGCTGGCCGGGCTGTACATCGCGCTGGCCGTGGGCGTGCAGCTCATGACGGCCGGGGCCACCTATGTGGGCGCCCGGGTGGGCTGGACCGCCACCAACCGCCTGCGCGCCGATCTGATGGCACACCTGCTGTCGCTGGACATGCGCGAGCACAAGGAACGCACCCCCGGCGAGATGATCGAGCGCATTGACGGTGACGTGACCGCCCTGAGCAACTTCTTCTCGCAGTTTGCGGTGCGGGTGTTCGGCGCGGCGCTGCTGCTGACGGGCGCCCTGGTCATGTTCTTCCGCGAGGACTGGCGGGTGGGCCTGGGGGTGACCCTCTTTACGCTGGTCACGCTGGGCGCCATGAACCGCGTGCGCAAGCTGGGCGTGGAGCCCACGCGTCTGGAGCGCGAGGCCAGCGCCCGGCTGTTCGGGTTTGTGGAAGAGCGCCTCTCGGGCCTGGACGACATTCGCAGTCTGGGGGCCGGGGAGCACCACCTGCGGCGCTTCCTGCAGACGCAGCGCAGCTTCTTCACCCGCTCCGTGACCTCGTGGCGGCGCCGGAGCGTGGTGTGGCAGCTGAGCATGCTGCTCTTTGCCATTGGCTATGTGGGCGTGCTGACCGCCGCCGTGGGCCTGTACGCCGCCGGGGCCATCTCATTGGGCACCGCCTTTCTGATGTACCAGTACATGACCCTGGTGGAAGAACCCATTGACCAGCTCACCCAGCAGTTGCAGGACCTGCAAAAAGCCGGGGCCAGCCTGGGGCGCGTGTCTGAACTGCTGGCCCTGAAGAGTGCCGTGCTGGGCGGCCCGGCGCCGCTGCCCCCCGGGCCGCTGGCACTGGACTTTGACCACGTCACCTTTTCCTATGCCCCGGAAGACCCGGCCGCCCAGCCGGTGCTGCGCGGGGTGTCGTTTCACCTGCCTGCCGGGCAGACCCTGGGGTTGCTGGGCCGCACGGGCAGCGGCAAGACCACCCTCACGCGCCTGATCGCCCGCCTGTACGACGCCACCCAGGGCGAGATCCGCCTGGGCGGGGTGAACGTGACCCACACGCCCCTGCACGACTTGCGCCGCCGCGTGGCGGTGGTGACCCAGGACGTGCAGCTGTTTCAGGCCAGCGTGCGCGACAACCTGAGTTTCTTTGACCCGGAGGTCAGTGACGCGGCGGTGGAAGCTGCGCTGCGTGAGGTGGGTCTGGGCCCGTGGCTGGCGCGCCTGGAAAGCGGCGTGCGCACGCCCCTGCCCACCGGCAGTCTCTCGGCGGGCGAGGCGCAGTTGCTGGCCTTTGCCCGTGTGCTGCTGCGCGACCCCAGCCTGATCATTCTGGACGAGCCCAGCAGTCGCCTGGACCCCGCCACCGAGGCCCTGCTGACCGCCGCCATGACCCGGCTGCTGTCCGGGCGCACCGCCATCATCATTGCCCACCGCCTGGACACCGTGGCGCGCGCCGACCGCATTCTGGTGCTGGGCGACGGCCAGATTCTGGAACACGGCGCCCGGGACGCCCTGGCCCATGACCCGAACAGCCACTACGCCGCGCTGCTGCGCGCAGGCGTGCTGGATGAGGGCGAAGGGGTGCTGGCATGAGGGGGATGTGGGCCGTGGGTTGTGGGCTGTGGGAACCACACGGCGCTCTGCCGCCGGCCCTACACCCCACCACCGACAACCCACACCCATATGGAGCCCCCGCATGACCACCACTCCCCTGCCCCCACCCACCGAACGCACCTTCGCGCTGTCCAGAGAGCTGTTCAAGTACCGCCCCGGCCTGTTCGCCTTCAATCTGCTGATGTGGAGCATGGTGCACGCCTCGCCCGCGCTGCTGACCCTGGCGGTCAGTGGCATCTTCGGCGCGCTGGAACGGGCCGATGAGCTGCAGAGCGCCGGGCAACGCCTGGACCCGGCGGTTGCCGCCGCCTGGGTGGCCCTGGGCTGGTTTGCCTTCGTGCGCCTGAGCCGCTTTGGCATTTTCTATGGGGCGTTTCGCGCCTGGATTGAACTGTGGTACACGCTTGACGCCCTGGTGCGGCGCAACCTGCTGGGCTACCTGCTGACCGCCCGGCGCAGCCGCCGCCTGCCCGACACCCCCGCCGAGGCAGTCAGCCGCTTCCGCGACGATGTGGACGATGTGGCCGGCTATACCGAGGTCTGGGTGGACGGTGCGGGCTTCGTGCTGTACTCGGTGGTGGCGATCACCCTGATGGCCCGGGTGGACCCGCTGATTACCCTGCTGGTCTGCGCGCCGCTGCTGCTGATGGTGCTGTTCGTGCAGCGCCTGTCGCCCACCATCCGCAGCTACCGCCGCCGCATGCGCGAGGCCACCGCCCGCGTGACCGACTTTATCGGGGAGACCTTTGGCGCGGTGAGCGCCGTGAAGCTGGCCGCCCAGGAAGGCAGCATGGTCACGCACCTGCGCGCCCTGGGCGAGACGCGGCGCCACGCCGCCCTGCGCGACGTGCTGCTGACCGAACTGATCCGGGGCGTGAACACCAACATGGTGAACCTCGCCGTGGGGCTGGTGCTGCTGCTGGGCGCCAACAAGGTGCGCGGCGGCGCCCTGGGCATTGAAGACTTTGTGCTGTTTATCGGCCTGCTGCCGCGCCTGACCGGCTCCATGGGCTTTTTTGGCGACGCCATTGCCCGCCACCGCCGCACCGGGGTCAGCTACGACCGCATGACCCGCCTCCTGCAAGACGCCCCGGACACCACCATCGTGGCGCACCACGCGGTGTACCTGCAGGGCGACCCGCCGCCCGCACCCCCGGCCCCGGCGGCCCAGCCGCTGCAGGAGCTGCGGGTGCAGCACCTCACCGCCACCCACCCGGGCGGGCTGGGCATTCAGGACGCCAGTTTCACCCTGCGCCGCGGCGAATTTGTGGTGGTGACTGGCCGCATTGGCAGCGGCAAGACCACCCTGCTGCGCGCCGTGCTGGGCCTGATTCCGGTGCAGGGCGGGCAGGTGTTCTGGAACGGTGAGGCCGTGGAGGACCCTGCCACCTTCTTGGTGCCGCCCCGCAGCGCCTACACAGCCCAGCTGCCCAACCTGTTTTCCGACACCCTGGCCGAGAACATCACCAGTGGCGCTGACCCTGCCCACCTGGAGCGCGCGGTGCAGCTGGCGGTGCTGGAAGCGGACCTGGGGGCGCTGCACAGCGGCCTGGATACCCCGGTGGGCGCGCGCGGCGTCAAACTGTCCGGCGGCCAGATTCAGCGCGCGGCCGTGGCCCGCATGCTGGCCCGCCCCGCCGATCTGCTGGTGTTTGACGACGTCTCCAGCGCCCTGGACGCCCGCACCGAAGCCCAGCTGTGGCAGGGCTTGAGCACCACCGACGCCACCTGTCTGGTGGTCAGCCACCGCCGCGCCGCCCTGCTGCGCGCCGACCGCATTCTGCTGCTGCAAGCCGGCCGCGTGACCGACGAGGGCACCCTGCCACAGCTGCTGGAGCGCAGCCAGGAGATGCGGGCACTGTGGGCGGAGGAAGGGGAGTAAAGGGGGGTGAGACGTGGGTTGTGAGGTGTAGGGAAAGACGGGAGTAGGGCGTAGAGACAGCAGGAGGCGAGGGCCAACACGTCCCTCGCCTCCTGCCTTTGTGTTTTGAAGTTGAAAGTAGAACCTGCCGGGCCGCACCAAGTTGCCAGTGCTCCTTCACCGCCCGGGTCCAGACGAGGCCGTCGTGCGCGCAGCGCGCGGGCCATTGCGGTGGGGCGGAAGATGGCGTCGGAGCCGGACACGTCCCTTGGTCGAGCAACCCCAGCCAACACCAGTAAAAACTCTTGCCCAGTGCTAACGTCGCTCCCCCCTGCCCCTCCGGGGTAGGCGGGCTGGGGGGGTGGGGCCAGCCCGCAAGCCCCACCCTCACCCCCCTCAAATCTCCTGCAGCGGAATCGCTGCCAGCCACGCCGGCACCTCATCCGGCGCATACGTGTCAAACACCAGCCGCGTCAGCGCCACCAGCGGATACCCCCCCAGTTCGCCTCCCTCTTTGCGCCGGTCCACGATGCAGGCAATCCCCACGCACCGCCCCCCCGCCGCCTCCGCCGCCCGCACGGCCTTCAACACACTGCCGCCCGTGGTCAGCACGTCCTCCACCGCCACAAAGGTCTCCCCGGGCGCCACCGTAAAGGCTTCCCGGATCTTCATGCCGCCCTGCCCGTCTTTCTCGGCAAAGAGGGCGCGGGTGCCATAGTGGCGGGCCGTTTCGTAGGCCAGCACCACCCCGCCCATCGCCGGACCAATGATGAACTGGGCCTGAATCCCGGCGTCCCTGACCGCCTGCGCCAGTGCCCGCCCAATCTGCTCGGTGTACTGGGGGTGCTGCAGCACGGTGGTGCTTTGCAGGAACTTGGGGCTGTGGCGCCCGCTGGCCAGCAGAAAGTGACCCTCGTGGTAGGCGCCGGCCTGCTGATACAGCTCAAGAACGTTCATGAGGGCAGTATTCCCCATTCGGCGCCCGGGCCGCTGGCCTAAACCACCTGGCCGATGCGCGCGGGGCCCGGCGTGCGCTCTGATAGACGCTGCAGGCCAGAGGCCGCCCCCCGGCATCAAGAAAGCCATAGGGCGCGCGGGGCCACTGGCGGGAAAGAATAGGCGCAGTCCGCCGGGCGCCTCTGATCCGGGCCTCCTGTGCTTCCACAGCATCTTGGAAAGGCGCACAGATGCTTGTCCATCGCCGGCGGTCTGGCCCTGCTGGTGTTTGCTCGCCCCTCGCCCTCGGCGCACCCGAGTTCCATCTGAGACTGAGAGGTAGAAAGCAGCGTGAATCAGGCGTTTGTGGATGCAAGCTGGCACGAGGTGCCCACGGAAGAGGGGCTGAGCGGGATCGGCGGCTGGGGCCTGATCCTGATCGTGCCGGGCGCGCTGCCGGCCCGGGTGCAGGGCCAGCTGCGCGCGCCGGACAACAACGCCGCCGAGGTGCGCGCGGTTCTGGAGGCGGTGCGCGCCGCGCCCCCGGGGCAGCCCCTGACCGTGCACACCGACAACGAGGCGGTCATTGCCTCGGTGGGGCGGGGCCGGGGTCCGGAATTTCTCTCGGAGGCCGCCCGCGAGGTCCGCGAGGAGGCCGAGGTGCGCGGCGTGGACCTGCGCGTGCGCTACGCCCCCCGCACCCGGCGCCACATGCAGGCCGCGCACCTGCTGGCCAACGACGCCCGGCGTGGCCTGGGCACCCCTGGCCTGACCGAAACCCGCTCCGACGTACTGATCGAGCAGCGCGCCGCCGGCGACGAGGCCCGCGTGAGCCTGCGCCGCCCCGGCGAGCGCGTGACGGCCCACGTGCCGCTGGACTTTGCCTCGGAGGTGCCGCCCAGTGCCCAGGCGCTGCTGGCGGCGGTGGGGCTGGCCCTGCCGGGCGAGGTCCTGGTGGTGCGCCGGGCCAGCAAGGTGGCCCAGGCCCTGTGGCAGCGCCCCGAACGCGCCCTGCGCCCCGGGGCCCAGGCCCTGCTGCAGGGCGCCCGGCGCGCGGCCGATGAAAGCGGCGTGCAGGTGGAATTTCTGGGGGTGGGGTAGCGCAGGGAGTACGCTGAAACCATGCGCCTGAGTTCATTTGCGGTGGAAGTGGGAGGCGCCCCCGCCCCGGGGCGGCAGGGCACCCAGGTGCGGGCGTGGGGCGAGACGGACCTGCTGCTGGTCTCGGCCCCGCTGCCGGGCGTGCTGCGTGTGCGCCTGGTGCCAGAAGCGCGCGCCAGTGCGCTGTCCTTTCCCCGCCCCGCGCCCAAAACTAGCTTTGCCCTGCGCCCCGGGCTGCCCGAGGGCGTGAGCCTGAGTGCCAGCGAACAGGGCCACGACCTGCTGATCATTGGCGGGGGCCTGGGCCTGAAGCTGGACCGCCGCACGGGCGAGTGGCAGGTGCTCAGTGGCAGCGGCCCCGGCGCGCGGGTGCTGGCCGAGGCGCGGGCCTGGACCGGCGAGCCCCCACGCGCTCACCCGGCGCTCTCGCCGGATCAGGTGCAGCTGCGCCGCACCCGCCTGAGCCTGACGGCCCCCGAGGGCGCGGCGTACCTGGGCTTTGGCGAGAAGGTGGGCCCGCTGGACAAACGCGGCCTGCACCTGACCTTCTGGAACACCGACTGCTTTCCCCACCACCTGGAAACCGATCCGCTGTACGTCTCCATTCCCTTCACCACCGTGCTGCAGGGGGGCCGCGCCCACGGGCTGTTCGTGGATGAATCCTGGCGCCTGGAAGCGGACGTGGCGCGCACGCACCCGGATGAACTGCGCGTGGCCTCGGCGGGGCCAGAGCTGGACCTGTACGTGATCGCCGGGCCCCGCCCCGCCGACGTGCTGCGCCGCTACGCGGAACTGACCGGCACAGCCCCCATGCCGCCGCTGTGGGCCCTGGGCGCCGCGCAGAGCCGCTGGGGTTACCGCACCGAAGGCGACCTGCGCGCCGTGATTGCCGGCTACCGCGAGCGCGGCCTGCCCCTGGACAGCGTGTACGTGGACATTGACTACATGGACGCCTACAAGGTCTGGACGGTGAACCGCGCGAACTTCCCGGACCTGCGGGCGCTGGTCAAAGAGGCAGCGGGCCAGGGGGTGAAACTGGTGCCCATCGTGGACCCGGGCGTGAAGGTGGAAGCGGGCTACGAGGTCTACGAGGAAGCCGTGCGCGGCGACCATCTGGTGCGCACCGCCCGGGGCGACGTGCTGGTAGGCGAGGTCTGGCCGGACCCGGCAGTCTTCCCCGACTTCACCCGCCCCGAGGTGGTGGCGTGGTGGGCGGGCCATCACCGCTTTCTGGCCGAGGCCGGCATCCAGGGCCAGTGGAACGACATGAACGAGCCCGCGTGCTTTTCCCTGCGCCAGCCGCAGCCCACTGAGGGCAAGACCCTGCCTTATGGCGCCCGGCACGGCACCCGCACCCACCTGGAAGTGCATAACGTGTACGCCAACGGCATGAACGAGGCCAGCCGCGCCGGTTACGCCCGCTTCAGTCCGGGCATCCGGCCCTGGATTCTCACGCGGGCGGGCTCTGCGGGCATTCAGCGTTCGGCGGCGGTGTGGACCGGCGATAACGCGGCCAGCTGGGGGCATCTGGCCCTCAGTCTGCCCATGCTGGGCGGCCTGGGCCTGAGCGGCGTGCCGTTCGTGGGGGCCGACGTGGGCGGATTTGGCGGCGACAGCACGGGCGAACTGCTGGTGCGCTGGTATCAGGCGGCGCTGGGCTATACCTTCGTGCGCAACCACGCGGCCCTGGGCACCGCCGACCAGGAACCCTGGCGCTTTGGCGAGCCCTACACGGCGCTGGTGGGCGCGGCGCTGAACCTGCGTTACCGGCTGCTGCCGCACCTGTACACCCTGGCGCACGCGGCCACCCGCACCGGGCTGCCGCTGCTGCGCCCGCTGGCCCTGCACTTCCCCGGCGACGAGGACGCGCTGCGCGAGGACAGCCAGTACCTGCTGGGCGAGGGCCTGCTGGTGGCCCCGGTGCTGCGCAGCGGCGGGCGCCGGCGCCAGGTGTACCTGCCAGCGGGCCGCTGGGCCGAGGTGTTCAACCTGGGCCGCTTCGGGGCCATCCACGGGGGCGAGCGGTTTGTTACTGCGCCCGCGCCGCTGGACACGCTGCCTCTGTACCTGCGCGCGGGCGAGGCGCTGGCCCTGACCCAGGGGGCCCCGCACACCACCACCGCGCGCTGGGCAGACCTGACATGGCTGGTCCACGCCGGGCCCCACGGCTTCGTGGGCCAGCTGTACGAGGACGGCGGCGACGGCCCGGTGCGCGGCCGGATGACCCGGCTGCTGGGCGAGCGCCACGGCACGCAGGTGCTGATTCGCCGCGAGGTGGAGGGCGAGAGCTTCCCCGAACCGCGCGTGACCCTGCGTGTGGCGGGCCTGGGGCATGTGCGCCGCGCCGAGGGTGCCGTCAACTACACCTACGAGGACGGCGTGCTGTCCCTGACCCTCCCGGCGCGCTGGTCGGCCGTCACCCTAGAACTTGATGAAGACGAGGAGAGCGGCCCCGACCCCGACGCCCTGGAGGTTGAGGACCGCTAAACCAGGGCGCCGGACACCCTCTTCAAGGCGTCCGGCGCGTGACAGGCCACAGGGGCCGGGCTTTAGCGGCTGGCTTTATCCTGCGGCGCGGCGGTTACGGTCACCCGCTGGCCCTGGCGCAGGCCCTTAAAGGCCACGTCGGCGTGGGCCGTGACCGGCTGGCCCAGCGCGTTGGCCGCGTCCTGGGCCACGGTCTGCACGAAAAATTCCATGTCGCGCACCACGGGGTGCCCCACAAAGGCGTCTATGTAGCTGTCCAGGCTGAACAGTTCCAGCAGCCCCGGGCCCGCCTCGTAGCGCAGGGCCAGGGTGCTGCCGGGGCCCGGGTTGCCGGTGGCCGGGCACAGGGGAGGCAGGTGCAGCACATGCTCCACCAGGGTGCTCAGGTCCGGGCGGGCGTTGGCAATCACCCGCAGCCGGGCGGCGGGCTCAGGCGCCTCACTCACGCCGCGATGGACCGCGCCGCGTGCCGCAGCCGGATCGCGAACAGCGCGGCGATCAGGAACTTGGCCACGATGTCGGCAAAGATAATCTGGGTGATCTCGTTGCTGCTTTTATCGCCCCAGAACGCCAGCAGGGTAAACAGAATCGAGTCCAGCGGCACGCTGAGCGCGTTGCTGGCCAGCACCCGGGTCCACCAGCGGCGCCGGATCAGGCGCTGGTACACGGCCGTGTCGGCCAGCTCGCTCACCAGAATCGCCAGGAAGCTGGCGCCAATAAAGCGCCACGAGGTATCCGTGACCAGGGCGAATGCCGTGTTCACCAGCAGCGCCGTGCCTATGGCGAGATACACGGCGTTCAGGCCGCCCGCGCGGTGAATGCGGTCGCGCAGGGTGAACACGGCGGCGAAGAAGATGGTGCCCACGCTGAGCAGCCCAAACACGGGCAGCGGAATGAAGGTGTTCAGCGTGAAGTTGGCGAGCAGAATGCTCAGGGCATACAGGGCAATCAGGAGCAGGGGCAGCGGGGCAAGCAGGCCCCGAGCGGGAGAATGGTTCATAGATGCCTCCAGCCACAGCGACAAAACAGGTCGCGGGCCGCCCCGCAGGGTAGCAGATGCGCCCTTGTGGGGAACTCATACGGGTTCCGAAACATTCCGGAACGTGCTCCGGAATTTTTCCGACCAGCGGAAGAAGGAAAAAATAGGGATTTCCGGGAATTGGGCTGGAACAGCGCCGAAGGCGGAGAACATCCCCCTTCTTCCCGGATGGTACGGAAATGGACGGCAGTCCGTATCAGGTGAGCCGACAGCGGGGAAAAAGCAGACTCACCGAGGCGCAGCGCAGAGCGAACCCGGGAACACCCGGAAGGCCGGTCAGGAAACAGTCCCATCCCCTTCCAAGCGGCCCTGGACGCACAGGCGTTCCGTCCGGGGTGGCGCTTAAGTACGTTGCACCTCACGTTACGACTTTGCAGGAGAGCACCGCAAAGTCTCCACTCCCGGTGCAACGTACTTTTTTCGATACTCGCTCCGCTCGGTTGATCTAAAGATCAACAGCGAGCTACTTAAGTCCCTCGCCCTTCCCCCAGGCCAACGGTTCAGAAGGGCGCAGCAACGTTTCCATTCCCAGTGCGAGGCACTTTGCTTTGCCACTCGCTCTGCTCGGTTGATCTAAAGGTCAACAGCGAGGTACTTAGCGGCGGCGGCCGAAGCGCAGCTTGGAAGTGGGGGCAGGGGCGTCAGGAACAGGCAGCGGGGTGATGGCCTCGAAGTCGCGCACCGCGCCCTGCAACCACCCCGGGGCGCCGCCGGGGCTCAGCAGGTCCTCGCCCGGGACCCAGGTGGCGCCCGTGACTGTGCTGGGGTCCGGCTGCAGAATGCCCGCGCAGTACTCGGTGCCGAAAATCAGGTTCAGGCGCATGCCGCCCTCCGCGCCGTGCATGCCGCGCGCCGCGTGCGAGCCCACCAGTTTCAGCTCGCCCACCGCCAGGCTCACCTGCTCGCGGATGGTGCGCCGCAGCTGCAGTTCCACCGGATTGGTGCCGGTGGCGGCATTCAGAATGAAACCGGGCAGGTCGTGGCTGCCGCCGGGCAGCAGCGGCTGGCGCGGGCTGGTGATCAGGTAGGCGCCCCGGTGCACAATCAGGGCGAACGCCCCCACCTGATAGGCGGTGGGCAGGGTCTGCTCTTGGGGGGGGGTCATCACGGTGGGGGCTCCTACAGACCAGGGGGACTTGAGGTGAGGGCATTGTACCCTCCGCCCCCCGGCCCGTCATGACCGCCACAGGGGGGGCTGCAGCACCCGCGCGCGCAGCGCCGCCGCGAGGTCTCGCAGCGCCGGGTCATGCGCCGGGCTGGTCCAGGCCGGGGACTGCACCAGCAGCAGGGCCGTGACCCCGGCCGGGTCCGGCAGGCCCGCGCCGGGGGCCGCCTGCCGGGTCAGGGTGATCCGGTCATGGCGTTCAGCGGGCAGCAGCGGCGAGACCTCGGCCCAGGTGCGCGGCAGGTCAAAGCCCTCGGCCACCGGCAGCTCGGCGTGCCAGTGGGGATACAGCGTGGTGACGCGCCGGATGAGCCCCGAGCGCAGCCCCAGCCCCGCCCAGTTGCCAGGGCGCACCCGCGCCGGATCGCCGGAGACGCTGGCGAGGTCGTGGTGGGAATCCAGATTCAGCACGTCCTGACCAGGAAACTGCTGCAGCCACTCCCAGGCGTCCGCGTGGCTGAGGGTCACCCAGGCCGGCACCCCGGCGTAGGCCCGCAGCGTTTCCCAGCCGGGGTACAGGGGAAAATCGTCCTCCAGGGCGGCCCAGGGCGCGGCGCCGTGAGGGTCGCCGCCGCGCCGCGCCGCCCGCGCCGTCCAGGCGGCCAGCCGGTCCTCGTCGCGGTCGCGGGTGCCCCAGACCGGCGCGTCGAACACCAGTGCCCGGGTGCCGGAAAAGGCGTCCCAGTCCACGCTCAGCAGCATCAGAAGCGGCGCAGGTAGGAGGTGGTGGCCCCGCCCTCCCGCACAAAGCCCAGGCGGTCGTTGATGGCCAGCATGGGCGCGTTGTTGCTGGCGTT
The DNA here is from genome assembly GCF_003028415.1 of Deinococcus arcticus. Classification (NCBI taxonomy): domain Bacteria; kingdom Thermotogati; phylum Deinococcota; class Deinococci; order Deinococcales; family Deinococcaceae; genus Deinococcus; species Deinococcus arcticus. The sequence continues at coordinate 107,992 of NZ_PYSV01000010.1, read as the reverse complement.
GTCGGTGCGGATGAGCGCGCCGCCCAGCGCCTGCCCCGCACGAATGGCCCCCAGCTTGAGCAGTGTGGCCACGCCCTGAGCGCGCCACTCGCGCGTGACGCCGGTCAGGCCAGTCAGCAGGTCCGGGCTGGCCTCGCTGCGAAACAGGGTGGTCTGCCCGATGAACGCTCCGCCGTGTTCAGCCACCAGATAGCCGTCCGGCAGCAGGCAGGGGTCGTCCAGCACCGCCTCCCTGAAGACCTCAAAGGACAGTGGAGTGGCGGGCTCGGCGCGGGGCACGTCCTGGCGCACGTCGCTCATCAGGGCGTGCAGGCGGGCGTCCAGGTCGGGCTCGCCCGCCGCGCGCAGTTCGCTGAACGAACGCAGGCGCACGCCCCGGGCCGCCAGCCGCCCGCGCAGGTCCGCGTAGGGCGCTTCATCAAAGGCCAGCAGGTCCAGCACGCTGAAAAAAAACCGCTGGTCACCCACGAAGCCCCGGCGGGTCAGGAAGCCGGGGGCCACCGGGTGCTCGTCGCGCGCCAGGATGCGGGCCGACTTGGCGCCCAGCCCGCGCAGGACCGTTTCCAGCGCCGTCCAGAGGGCAGCCCCGGCGCCCAGCCCCTGCCGGTCCGGGTGCACGCCCAGTTCCAGCGTGAAGCGCCGCGGGTGGTACGCGCCCGGATTCTGAAAGTACAAGGCGCTGCCCACCACCTCGGCGTGCTGCCGGGCCACGAGCACGCCCGCGTGGTAGCCCCAGCCGAGCTGCTCCTCGTCGCGGCGGCGCAGCTCGGCCCCGCTGACCGGATCACTGGGCTGCGCGGCGGTGTAGGCCCGCGCCGCCGCGTCCCACTCGTGGGGCTGCACGGGGCCAACGTCAATGGGGGCCGCAGACACAAGCCCCTGGGTCATACGCCGCCCCACTTCATTTCAATCCAGGCCACGCGCGGGCGAAAGCCCAGGCGCCCGTTCAGGGCCAGCATGGGCGCGTTGGTGGTGGCGTTCCCGGTCCAGACCTCGGCCGCGCCGCGCTCACGGGCCAGCCGCAGGGCCGCCAGCTTCAGGGCCAGCGCCAGCCCATGTCGGCGCCACGCGCGGCGGGTGCCGGTCAGGCCGGTGTTCAGGCGGGCGGGGTCGTGCAGGTCCAGATACAGCTCGGACAGGGCGGCCACCTCGCCTTCCGGGGTCACGGCCAGCAGCACGCCCTCCGGGAAAAACTCGGGGCGGATCAGGCGGTCGCGGAAGGTCTCAAAGGGAATGGGCGTGGCGGCCCCGGTGCGCGGCACATCCTCGCGGGCCTCGCGCCAGCCCTCGTAGAAGGCAAGGTTGGCGGCCGTCTCGCCCACCTCGGCGCGCAGCTCGGCCAGACTCAGGACCCGCAGGCCCGGCGGCAGCGCCGCTTGATCGGCCCACGCCGCCGGGTCAACGTCGGCCACCGTCAGCACATTGTCGAAAAAGCGCATGACCTCGGCAAAGCCCCGGGCCTGCAAAAAGGCCACGCCCTGCGGCTCGTCCTCGTAGCTGCCGGCCAGAATTTCCCGTGCGCGGCGTGCCCGCAGGTGGGTGTCCAGCTCGGCCGCCAGCGCCGTGCCCACCCCCTGCCCACGAGAGGCGGGGTGCACGCCCAATTCAGCGTGATAGCGGTCCGGGTGATACATGCCGCCAAACTGCAGCGCCGAGGCGGCGCCCAGCAGGGCGCCCGAAACCGCGTCCTGCGCCACCCACTGCGCCACATGCAGCCCCAGCGGGCTGTCGCGCAGGGCCTGCAGTTCATGCTTCAGGGTCTGGGCGGTCCAGGGGTGGCGGGGATTGACGGCGCTCAGCAGCTCGGCCAGAGCCGGCAGGTCGGTGTCGGTGGCCTCGCGGATGGCGAACGCCCTCACAGACTGGCCTCCACAGCGGTGGGCTGGCGCTCGCCGGTCACGGGGTCCAGGTGCAGTTCATAGCGGCTGCGGGTGGGGCCAGGCCGAAAGCCCAGCGCGCGGTTCATGCCCAGCATGGCCTTGTTGGGCGGGTCGTTGAAGGTGCGGATCTCGCCGCCGCCCGCCGCGTGCAGGGCGCGCATGGCGGCCACCTTCAGGGCCTTGGCCACCCCCAGGCCCCGGTCCTCGCGGCGCACGCCGGTCATGCCGATCACGTGGAAGCCGCCCGGCGTTTTCATCAGGCTGGAGTAGCCCACGTAGGGGCCGGTGAGGGGGTCGGCCAGGGCCGGCCGCAGGGCCACGAACGAGAATTCGTGGCTGAAGGTGGGGTCGTCCAGTTCCTGCTTGCGCCAGGTCTCAAAGGGCCGCCGGGTCAGGGTCTGGCCCATGGGCACGTCCTGGAACAGCTGCCAGTCCAGCTCCCACAGCTGGTGGTCGCGCCCCGGGTCGCCGGCCAGTTCCGCCACCGAGCGCAGTTCAATGCCCTGGGCCGCTACTCCACTCAGCAGGGCGTCAAAGGCGCCCAGGTCCAGGTCACCTGTGTGCAGGCGAGATTCGTAGCGGTCCCAGGTGCGCACAAAACCGCGCCGGTCCAGAAAGGCGCGCCCGGCCTCGTCGCGCGGCTGGTCACTGAGCATGGTGCGGATGTCCCGGGCGCCGCGCGCGCGCAGGCGGGCCAGCAGTTCGCTGTACAGCGCCCGGCCAATGCCCTGGCCCCGGGCCTGCGGATGAACGGTGATGTGGCCAAAGTAGCGCCAGTCCTCGTAGGCGAAATCGTCGTGGCCGGTCTGTCCCAGCCCCACAATGTGGCCGCCCTGTTCGGCCACCACGGCGGTGTGGTACAGCCCCGGGTCACGCGCGGCTTCCCAGATGGCCAGCAGCTCGGCCGTCACCGGCCAGTCGGGGTCGCTGTCGCTGAGCACGCGGGCCACGCCAGCAAAATCATCGGGTTTGCGCACGTCGCGCAGGGTAAAGGCACTCATGGGGCCCATCATGGGCTGGGCGTGGGCGGCGCGGCATCCGCCAGGGGGCTTAGGCTCATCTGCCTTTCAGTCGGGGCCCACCAGTCGCCGCCGCTCCAGCCGCTGGCCCCGGCTGCGCGAGACCCGCTTGAGGGCTGCCACCGGCAGCACCACGCGCGGCGTCCACCACGTCTGGGCCGCCTTGTGCAGCGCCCAGCCGCCGCCCAGGGTAACGGCGGTGTGCTGGGCCAGCCCGTCCCGGCTGCGCCACACCAGCACGGTGCCGGGCTGATCGTCGTGCCCCCCGGGCCGGGTGTGTGCCTGCAAGAAGGCTTCAAAGGGCGCCCGCTGCATCCAGGTCTGCGCGGCGCCGGGCACTCCGGCCGCGCCCATCACGGCGCCAAAGCAGTTGCCCGCGCTGCCGTCCGGAAAGGTGCCCGCCAGCGCCTGGGCCCCGGGCAGGAGCGCCGCCGCCCCCGCCCAGACCGCTTCCGGCACCTGCGCCCGCTGGCACGGCAGCCCATCTTGCTCCACCCAGCGGGTCAGCACCGCGGGGCCCAGGTGATCCGGGTGCCAGAGAAAGCGGCCCCGGGGCAGCCCTGGCAGGAGGTCGGCGTAGGCGCGGCCCAGCGGCAGGTTGCCCCGCCCATGCCGCACCTGGGCCCGCAGCAGCGTGCGCTGAAGGGCAGAGGCCAGGTTTGCCCAGTCGGCCCGGTCCAGCCACACGACCTGATCGGCCCCGGGCGCTACGGCCCACAGGGTGAAGGTGTCGCGGGCCTCGGGGGGAAAGGCCGCGTCGGCTCTGGGTTCACTGTTCAGGCCCAGGGTCTGCACCTCGGCGGCGGTCAGGAAGAAGGGCTGGCGTGCCGGGGCCAGCCACGCACGCCAGCGGGCGGCCAACCCGGGCAGCAGCTCAATATTCAGGACGTTCATGTTGGCGTTCCCAGTGCAGTCCGAAGTGCACTGCCCAGTTCCTCTGGGTGCGTGAGCCAGGCGTTGTGGGGCGCGCCGGGAACCTCGGCCCACGTGCCCAGGGGCAGCAGCGCCGCCAGTTGCCGCGCGGGCCAACCGGGGCGGATGTCGGCGCTCATGTGCAGAACTGTTGTGGGCACCGGCAGGTCTGCCAGACGGCGCAGCAGGTCCGGCGCCTTGATCAGGGCCCGCCAGTCGCTGAGCAGGGCGCGGTGCACTTCGGGGTTCCAGGCCACGTCCAGCGCGGGTTCCTGGCCCTTGCCGGCCTCATAGGCAGCCTTCCAGTCGCGGTCGTTCTGAATGCCGGTTCCAGCCACACTCAGCAGCTGCGCCACACGCGCCGGGTGCGCCAGGGTATAGGCCAGCCCCAGATCCGCGCCCCAGGAATGGCCCAGCACCCGCCAGCGCTCTATCCCCAGGGCCGCGCGCAGGGCTTCGAGGTCTGCCAGGGCCGTGGTGAGGTCATGAAGGCCACCACCACTTTGACCCACCCCGCGCGGGTCGGGCAGCAGGCAGCGCCAGCCGGGCAACAGCGCCGCCACGGGGCCGAGGTAATTCACGCAGCCCGGCCCACCGGAGAGCAGCAGCAGGGGCGCCCCCTTGCCCAGGGCGGTGACGTGCAAGGGCGTGCCATCGGCGGCAGAAATGACCATGTCACCAGTGTCGCGCCGCTTCGCCCCGGCCACATCCGCCACCTGACGCAGGGTTCTACGGGTTCCGAAACATTCCGTCACGTCTTCCGGAATTTTCCGACCGGAGGGACTCGCAACGCTGCGCAGCAGAGCAGGAACAGAGACGGAGTTCCGGGCATTGGACCGCCCCCAGCCCAAGGCGGGGACCATCCCCCTTCTTCCCGGATGTTCCGGATATGGACGGCCGTCCGTATTACAGCCCAGCGGCCGGGCTGAACCACCCCTGCACCTGGGCGAAGGGTAGAGCGGTGGCCGGGGCAAAACTGCCCTGGGTGCGCAACGCCTGGGCCAGTTGCGCCACATGACCCAGCGCGGCCAGCAGCAGCCCCGGCCCCACGCTGACCCGGCAGGCGCCGGCCGCCAGCAGTTCGGGGGCACCCGGCCCGCCGGGGAGCAGCATCACGGCCACGGGCCCGCCGATCCCCGCCCGCAGCGCCTGCACGGTGGCCGGGTCGGTCACGCCGGGCACGAACACACTGTCGGCCCCGGCCTGCAGGTAAGCCCGACCCCGCCGGACGGTTTCATGGAGCCGCTCGGCCGCGCTGGCCCCGAAACCGGTGAAATAGGTGTCGGTGCGGGCATTGAGATAAGCCGGCACGCCCGCCGCTTCAGCGGCCCCACGCGCGGCGGCCAGCCGGTCCACCTGGGCGGCCAGGGGGTACAGCGGCGCACCGGGTTCGCCTGTGGCGTCTTCCAGGTTCAGGCCAGCGGCCCCCAGGTCCAGCGCGGCGCGCACGGTGGCGGCCACCTCCGGCGGGCGGTGGCCGTACCCGGCTTCCAGATCGGCGGTCACGGGCACCTGCACCGCCGCCACCATGCGGCCCAGCGCATGCAGGGCCTCGGCGCGCGGCAGCACCTGCCCGTCGGGGTGGCCCAGCGCAAAGGCCACCCCGGCGCTGGTGGTGCCGATGGCCGGAAATCCGGCCTCCTGCAGCAGGCGGGCGCTGAGGGCGTCCCAGGCGTTGGGCAGCACCAGGCCGCCGCCGTGCAGGGCGCGCAACTGCCGAGCACGCGCAGCAGTGTCGGCCAGGGATGGGGGGGCGGGCAACGGGGCATTAGCACTCATGGGCGGCTCCTTGGGGGTGAAGGTGATGCCAGAGATGAAAGACGGCGAGGCTGCGCTGCGGGGCGTAGGGGGCCAGCAGGGCCTGCACCTGCGGCGGCGTGGGGCGGGCGGCCAGGGCGTGCGCGCGGTGCAGGGCCGCCGCCAGCGCCGCGTCCCCGGCCGGAACCACATCGGGAAAGCCCAGCACGCGCAGCAGGACATACTCGGCGGTCCAGGGTCCCACGCCAGGAATGGACCTCAGCGTTCGGCGGGCCGCGCCCACCGGGCCGCGGGCCAGCGCCTCCAGGTTCAGTTCGCCGCACGCCACCCGGGTGGCCAGCCCCTGCAACAGGGCAGCGCGGGCCCCGGTCAGGCCCAGGGCGCGCAGCTCGGACAGGGACAGGGCCGCCACCGCTTCGGGCGAAGGTGGGGCCCACAGCCCGCCGCCCAGGGGGCTGCCGCAGCGCTCCACCAGCCGCCGCCGCAGGGTGCAGGCCTGCGCAAAGGTAACCTGCTGGCCCACCACCGCCCACACCAGCCCGTCAAACGGGTCTGGCACCAGCGGCACCCGCAGGCCCGGCGGGGCCAGGGCGAGCCCGGGCGGCCCGGCCTGGACGGGCGCAGGCCCGTCCAGCCCCAGGGCCCGCCACGTCAGCCGGTGCAGCGCTAGCCCGTCGGCCGGGTCCAGGGGGCCGGGCACCTCGGGCTGCACGGTCACGGTGCCGCCCAGGTCGCCGGAAAAGTGCAGCGTCACGCGGCGCGGCCCCGAGGGCAGGCGCCAGCCCAGCGTCACCACCGGCCCCTGCACCTGCGCCGTGAGGCTGCGGGCGTCCCGGCCCAGGTCGCGCCGCAGGCTGGCCGCCGGGAAATCCACGGGCAGGGCCAGGGTCCAGCGGCCCTGCGCCGGTCCCTGGCGAAACGCCTGCGGGGCCACCCCCATGGCCCGCCGGAACTGCGCCCCAAAGGCCGAGAGGCTGCCGTAGCCGGCCTCAAAGGCCACCTGGGCCACGGACCGCTCCGGGCAGAGCAGCAGGGCCCGGGCGGCCAGCGCCACCCGCTCGCGGCCCAGCCACGCGGCCGGTGAACACTGCAGATGATCGCGGCACAAGCGGTGCAGCGCGCCGCGCCCCAGGCCCAGCGCGCGGGCAAGGTCACGGGCGGTGGGCACCTCGGGCACCGCAACGCGGGCCAGGGCTGCCCAGAAGGTGGCTTCTTCAGCTGGGGCCCCGGCCCCGAAGGCGTCGGGGTGGCAGCGCCGGCAGGCGCGCAGCCCGGCGGCGCGGGCCTGCGCCGGGCTGGCATGAAACGCCACGTGCCGCGCCAGCGGCTTACGCGCCCGGCACGACGGCAGGCAGTAGATGCCGGTGCTGGTGACGCCGGTATAGAACAGCCCGTCAAAGGCGGCGTCGGCGGCGTACATCCGCTCCAGCATGAAGTCGTGCGAGTACGGCAGGGCCATGCGGCTATTGTCCGCGCCGGGCCCCCGCCGCCTCTACCGGATCTGTGCGGGGCAATCCTGGCACGCCCGGCCGGCCGCTGCGGCCGGCCGGGCCTCGTCCCAGTCCTCTGAACACCCCCGGCGCGTGAAGGCACAGGGGTGTTACGCTGGGGCACGGCAGGCCCCGTTCCTGGGCGCTGCACACCCACCTTCCACTCCGCGTCCAGAGAGACGCCCCGCGCCCGCGCGCGGTAAGTCCGTCCGAGAGACGGCGACTGGAGCCCATATGTTCAGCACTGCGACATTCAGGCGTCGCCCCGGCACGGTTTCGGGGGACGCCTGTCCTACGTCTGGCAGACGGCACGCCCGCCGCGCCCTGCCCCCACGGGAGACCGCATGACCACCAGAGGCGAACTGAAGTACGAGGGCAAGGCCAAGCGCGTGTATGCCACGCCCCACCCCGGCGAGTACATCGTGGAATACAAGGACGACGCCACCGCCTTTAACGGAGTGAAAAAGGCGCAGATTGGCGGCAAGGGCGCCATCAACAACGCCATCACCGCGCACCTGTTTCCGCAGCTGGAACAGGCGGGCGTGCCCACCCACTTCATCGAGCGGCTCTCCGACACCGAGCAGCGCGTGCGGGCCGTGACGATCATTCCGGTGGAAGTGATTGTGCGCAACGTGGCGGCCGGGTCCTTCAGCAAGCGCCTGGGGATTGAGGAAGGCACGGTGCTGGCGCGCCCCGTGGTGGAGTACTGCTACAAGAGTGACGCCCTGGGCGATCCCCTGATCAACACCGATACCGCCGTGGCGCTGGGCTGGGCCACACCCGAGGAACTGACGCGCATCCGCGAACTGGCGCTGAAGGTACAGGCCTTTCTGGTGCCGTATTTCGCGGCGCGCGGGGTACGCCTGATTGACTTCAAGCTGGAATTTGGCCGCCTGGCCGACGGCACGGTGGTCCTGGCCGATGAAATCAGCCCCGACACCTGCCGCTTCTGGGACGCCGAAACGAACGAAAAGCTGGATAAGGACCGCTTCCGCCGTGACCTGGGCGGCGTGGAAGACGCCTACAGCGAGATGCTGGCGCGCGTAACGCGAGAGCTTTAAGGCCAAGTCCCAATCTCTCTGCGCCTGCTGCCCCGCACCCCAACTTGTCTGCCCCAGTCGTCCCAAGGAGCCCCCCCATGTCCACCTACAAAGCCAAAGTCTTCGTGACCCTTAAGCCCAGCATTCTCGACCCCCAGGGCCGCACCGTGGAGCGCGCGCTGTCGCACCTGGAGCACGGCAACGTGGCCGGCGTGCGCGTGGGTAAGTACATCGAACTGACGCTGCACGGTACCCGCGCCGAGGTTGAAGCCCAGCTGAAGGACATCACCGAGAACGTGCTCTCCAACCCCGTGATGGAAGACGCCCGCTGGGAGCTGGAGGGGGCGTGAGCGTGCCGCCGGTGGTCAATCTGAACGCCAAATTTGGCCTCTTTCACGAGCACTGGTCGCCCAAAGTGGTGGCCGCACTGAACGGTCAGCAGGTCAAGCTGGCGAAGATCAGTGGCGAGTTCCAGTGGCACTGGCACGAACACGAAGATGAACTGTTTTTCGTGGTGCGCGGCACCCTGCGCCTGAAATTCCGGGACGGCGAGGCTGTTTTAAACGAAGGCGAGCTGCTGGTGGTGCCGCGCGGTGTGGAGCACCTGCCTGTGGCCGAGACCGAGGAGACGTGGATCATGATGTTTGAACCGGCCAGCACCCTGAACACCGGGAATGTCACGAGCGAGCGCACGGTGGCGCAGCTGGAGCGCCTGTGAGCCGCAGGGCCTTCACCTCCGGGTCCTGCGGCGCTCTGCGGCAGGCCTCTGCGGTTTCGTCCCTGCGTCCTTTCTCCCTCTCGCCTCGCTCGGGTTTCGCCGCCTGGGCGGCTTCAACCGGAGCCCTATGAAAACCGCCGTTATTCAGTTTCCCGGCTCCAACTGCGACGCCGACGCACTGCACGCCGCCCGCTTGCTGCTGGACGAGCAGGCGCAGTTTGTCTGGCACACCGAGGCCGGGCTGCCCCAGGGCACCGACCTGGTGTTCCTGCCCGGCGGCTTCTCCTACGGCGATCACCTGCGCAGCGGCGCCATCGCCGCACGCAGTCCCATTATGGAGGCGGTCAAGGCCCACGCAGCGCGCGGCGGGTATGTGCTGGGCGTGTGCAACGGCTTTCAGGTGCTGACCGAGTCCGGGCTGCTGCCCGGCGCCCTGAGCCGCAACCGCGAACTGCATTTCCTGTGCCGCCCCGTGCACCTGCGGGTAGAAAACGCAGGCACGGCCTTTACGGGGGCGTATGCCGAGGGCCAGATCATTGAAGTGCCCATCGCGCATGGCGAGGGCAACTACTATGCCGACGCTGAAACGATTGCCCGACTGGAGGGCGAGGGGCAGGTGGTGTTCCGCTACGTGGACAACCCCAACGGCTCGCTGAACGACATTGCTGGCATTGTGAACGCGCGCGGCAACGTGCTGGGCATGATGCCCCACCCCGAACGCGCGGTCGAGGCCCTGCTGGGCAGCGAGGACGGGCAGGGCCTGTTCCAGAGCCTGACCGGCACCCTGGCCACCCGATGAACGTCCAGACCTTCCTGGCCCGCTCCTACGCTGCCGAGCTGGCGCTGTTCCGCACGGCACTGGATACGGTTCCGGAAGAAGATTTTGCCACCCCTCGCCTGGGCCACAGCCCGGCTTGGCACGCCCTGCACGTGGCGGAGTGGTTGCGCTTTTTCGTCTTTCAGGATTTCAGCGCCACCTATGACCACCTGGGCTGGGAGGACGACGCCCGCATGGGATTTGCGCGCGGCATCCCGCCTGTGACCACGGCCGATGGCAAGGCCGCCGTGCTGGCCGAACTGGACCGGATGGGCACAGAGCTGGACACCCACCTGCAGACCCTGCGGGATGACCAGCTGACCGACGAGCTGCGTTCACCCCCGGCACCAGGCGGTGTCCGGGTGCGGCTTGATGGCCTGAGCTTGCATCTGCGGCACGTTGCCTACCACCGCGGCCAGCTGCGGCTGGCGCTGAAACAGGCCTGAGATGAACGAGGCCCGCCCATGACCCCCGCTGGCACTGTGGCCGAACTGTACCGCTACCCCATCAAGTCGGTGGGCGGCGAGGCACTGGCGCAGGTTCCGGTGACGGAACGGGGCCTAGAGGGCGACCGCGCCTGGGCTGTCACCGACGTGGACGGCAAGTTCGGTTCTGGGAAGAGCACCCGCCGCTTCCGCCGGATGGACGGCCTGCTGAATTTCCAGGCGGTCCTTCCTTCAGGACACACCGAACCTCAGCTGATCCTGCCGGACGGCACAGTTCATCCGGCCACGGCTGAAGGCGCCAGCATTGCGCTCTGCGAGGCCACTGGACGCACAGTCCGGGTCACCGCTGAAGGCCCCATCTCTCATTTCGACGAGGGGCCGCTGCATCTGCTCACCACCTCCGCACTGGCATGGCTGGCGGAGGCCCACGGCGCACCAGTGGCCAGCCGGCACTTCCGGCACAACATTCTGCTGGGGACCGGCCAGACTCCTGACCATCTGGAAGAACGCTGGCTGGGCCGAATTCTGGCACTGGGCGACACGCTGATGGTCAGGATTTCGGCCCCCATGCCCCGCTGCGTGATGGTCAACATGGCCCAGCCCGACCTGGGGGCCAACCCGGGCCTCCTCAAAACCATTGCCTCGCTGCACCCCGACGCGTGCTTTGGCGTGCTGGCCCATGTGGTTCAGCCCGGCACCCTTCGCCTGGGCGACCCCGCCCGCATCCTCTGATGTCTCAAGGAGCTTCCATGACCCAAGCCGCCCCCTCCCTCCGTGACCGCGCCGGTACCTTTGGCCTGTCCACCGACGAATACGATCTGCTCGTGTCTCGCATGGGCCGTGAGCCCAATGCTCTGGAAGCCGCCATTGTGGGCGCCATGTGGTCCGAGCACTGCGGCTACAAGAACAGCCGCCCCCTGTTCCGGCACTTCCCCACCACCGGCCCGCAGGTGCTTCAGGGCCCCGGCGAGAACGCGGGCGTGGTGGATATTGGCGACGGCTGGGGCGTAGCGTTCAAGATGGAAAGCCACAACCACCCGTCGGCCGTGGAACCGGTGCAGGGCGCGGCCACTGGCGTGGGCGGCATTCTGCGCGACATTTTCGCCATGGGCGCGCGGCCCTTTGCCGTGCTGGATTCGCTGCGCTTTGGCAACCCCGACAGCCCCCGCACCCGCTTTCTGGTGAACGGCGTGGTGGAAGGGATTGCCCACTACGGCAACGCCATTGGCGTGCCCACTGTGGGCGGCGAGGTGACCTTTCACCCCAGCTACCAGGAAAACCCGCTGGTGAACGTGATGGCCCTTGGCCTGCTGCGCCACGAGGACCTGGCCAAGGGGACCATGGGCGAGGTCGGCAACACCATCGTCTACGTGGGCAGTAAAACCGGTCGCGACGGTCTGGGCGGCGCCGTGTTTGCCTCTGCCGACCTCAGCAACGCTTCTCAGGCGGACCGCCCCGCGGTGCAGGTGGGCGACCCCTTTATGGAAAAGCTGCTGCTGGAAGCCACCCTTGAAGCCATTCAGGCTGGCGTGGTGGCAGGCGTGCAGGACATGGGCGCCGCCGGACTGGTGTCCTCGACCTGCGAGATGGCGTACCGCGCCGGGCTGGGCATCACCATGGACCTGGATCTTGTACCCACCCGCGAGGAAGGCATGGTCCCCATGGAGCTGTGCCTGAGTGAATCCCAGGAGCGCATGATTCTGGTGCCGGTGCCCGGCAAGGAGCAGGCGCTGCTGGACCTGCTGGCGAAGTGGGAGCTGGACGTGGTGACCATTGGACAGGTGGAGGCCCACACCAACTACCGCCTGACCTGGCGCGGCGAGGTGGTGTGCGACCTGCCGGTGGACCTGCTGAACGAGGCCCCCAAGTACACCCGCGAGGGCGTGGAATCCGACGAAATCCGGGCCAAGCGCGAGCAGGACCTCAGCGCCATTCCGGTGCCCGGCGACCTGGGGGCCGTGCTGAGTGAACTGCTCTCGCACCCCACGATTGCCAGCAAGCGCCCGATCTTCGAACGCTTTGACCATCAGGTCATGACCAACACCGTGGTGGTCCCCGGCGCGGCCGACGCCGCGGTCATGCGGGTGAAAGGATCGGACATGGGGGTGGCTGCCACCAGCGACTGCAACCCGCGCTTCGTGTATCTCGACCCCTACACCGGGGCGGCCGCTGCCGTGGCCGAGGCAGCGCGCAACCTTGCCTGTGTGGGCGCGACCCCGCTGGCCATCACCGACAACCTCAACTTCGGCAACCCCCACCGCCCGGAGGTGTACTACCAGCTGGAGCGCGCCGTGCACGGCATTGCCGATGCCTGCCGCGCCCTGAACACCCCTGTCACTGGCGGGAATGTCAGCCTGTACAACCAGTACACCGAGGGCGATGAGCGCGTGGCCATTCACCCCACCCCGACCATTGGCATGGTGGGCGTTCTGCCGGACATCACCAAGCGCGCCACGATGAACCTGAAGGGCGAAAGGCAGACCCTGTTCCTGATTGGCGAGCACGCGGGCACCATTGGCGCCAGCCAGTATCTGGAAACCATTCACGGCCTGGAAGCCGGTCAGGTGCCTGCCCTGGACCTTGCGCGCGAGCAGGCAGTCATTGACGCAACCCTGCACCTGATCCGCGCGGGCCTGACTGACACCGCACACGACTGCGCCGAGGGCGGCCTCGCCGTGGCACTGGCGGAAATGGCGATTGCCGGGGGCACCGGCCTGAACGTGAAACTCAGCGCCCCCGAAGCGGCGCGGCCCGACGCCGTCCTGTACGGCGAGGCCCACGGCCGCGTCGTGGTGGCCACCCAGGACGCGGCGGGAGTGGCAGCCGCCCTGACCACCCTAGGCGTCCCATTCACGCGCCTGGGCACCACGGGGGGAACGAGCGTCACCATTGCCATCCCGGATGCACACATACACTTGAGCGTGAACCTCGCCACCCTGACACAGGCCTACGAAGAACCCCTGCGGGAGATTCTGGGATGATTTTCGATCCCGCCACCGACAAGCCCCAGGACGAATGCGGGGTGTTCGGCGTCTTCTCGCCCGAGCCCAACGATCTGGCGTGGCTGACCTACCTGGGCCTGTTTGCCCTGCAACACCGGGGACAGGAAGCGGCGGGCATGTGCGTGTCCGACGGCGAACGCTTTCACGTGGAAAAGGACCTGGGGCTGGTCACGCAGGTGTTCGACGAGCGGCGCCTGGATTCGGTGCGGCTGGCGAATGCCCGCGTCAGCATTGGGCACGTGCGCTACAGCACCACCGGCTCCAACCTGCGCTTCAACGCCCAGCCGCTGACCACCCGCACGAACAAGGGCATTCTGGGCCTGGCCCACAACGGCAACTTCGTGAATGCCCGAGAGGTTAGAGACGCCATGCTGATGGAAGGCGCGCTGTTTGCCACCACCAACGACAGCGAAGTGATGCTGAACCTGATTGCGCGGGAAAGCCATATGGACCTGATTGAGGCCACGGCGGCGGCCATGACGAAGCTCAAGGGCGGCTTTGCCTGCGTGCTGATGAGCCGCACCCAGCTGCTGGGTTTCCGTGATCCCAATGGCGTGCGGCCCCTGGTGATCGGTCAGCGGGACGACGGCGCCTACGCCATTGCCAGCGAGCCCTGCGCCCTGTACGCCGTGGGCGCCCGGTTCATCCGTGACGTGCAACCCGGCGAACTGGTCTGGATTGACCGCAGCGGCCTGCACTCGCTGATGGTGCAGCCCAGAGTGCCCACCCCCTGCGCCTTCGAGTGGATCTACTTTGCCCGCTCTGACAGCATGCTCGACGGCGTGGACAGCCACGAGAGCCGCATTCGCATGGGGCATCAGCTGGCCCGGGAACACCCGGTGGACGCCGATATCGTGGTGCCGGTGCCGGACAGCGGCATCGGCGCGGCCATCGGCTATGCGCGGGAAAGCGGCATTCCCTTTGACTACGGCCTGTACAAGAACCCATACGCGGGCCGCACCTTCATTGCGCCCACGCAGGAAGCGCGCGAGCTGAAGGTCAAGATGAAGCTCTCCCCCACCAGCGCGGTTCGGGGCAAGCGGGTCATTCTGGTGGACGATTCCATCGTGCGCGGCACCACCAGCCGCCAGATCGTGAATCTGCTGCGCGAGGCAGGCGCCACGGAAGTGCACTTCCGCGTGAGCAGCCCGCCCATCAAGCACCCGTGCTTTTACGGCATTGACACTGCTGCTCGCAAGGAACTGGTGGCCAGCACCCACAGCGTCGAGGAAATCCGGCAACTCATCGGCGCCGACACCCTGACGTTTATCAGTGAACCTGGTCTGCGGCAGGCCATTGGCGGGGGCGGTCTGTGTGGCGCCTGCTTCACGGGTGACTACCCGGCAGGCACCCCACTGCTGAACGACGTGGACAAGCTGGCGCTGGAAGTCTGACCGTTACTGGAGCTTAGGCCCCGCCCCCGGCGGGGTCTGCCCCTTTTGCCCCTAGCGCAGCAGCGACGCCCCGCCGTCCACGTACAGCTCAATGCCCGACACGTGCCGCCCCAGGTCCGAGGCCAGGAACAGGCAGGCGTCGGCCACGTCTACCGGCTCGCCCTCGCCGCCGTGCAGAGCAGGGCTGCCTTCCGGCAGTTCCACCTCAATGCCAATCTTGTCGGTGCCGCGCTGCTCCGTGCGCTCCTGAATATTCGTATGAATCAGGCCAGGGCATACCGCATTGCAGCGGATGTTGTGGCGCCCCAGTTCCAGCGCAATCATCTTGGCGAATGCCACCTGCCCCGCCTTGGACGAGCTGTAGGCGCTGGCCCCTGGGCTGGAGAACGTGCGGTTGCCGTTGACGCTGCTGGTGATGATGATGCTGCCGCCCCCCGCGCGCTTCAGATGCGGCACGGCGTAGTGCACCGTCAGGTAGGTGCCGCGTAGATTGATGTTCAGCGTCTTGTCCCATTCCTCAGGCTGCAGTTCGTCAATGGGCGCCCAGACGCCATTCACGCCCGCGTTGGCAAACACGATATCCAACTGCCCAAAGGCCGCCACCGTGGCCTCAATGGCCTGCTGCACAGACTGTGCGTCACTAACATCGCACTGGATGTACAGTGCCTCAGCCCCCGCCTGCGACAGCTCGTCTCTTAGCCTCTCGCCTTCCTCGGGCTGCACGTCGGCCAGCGCCACGCGCGCGCCTTCCTGGGCAAACCGCCGGGCGGTGCCCGCACCGATGCCGCTGGCGCCGCCGGTAATGAACGCCACCTTGCCTGTCAACATGCCCATAGGTTCCTCCGGGAGCCGTACTGGTGTGCAGTGCCTCTGCGCTGCAGGGTAGGCTGCCCGTGCCGGGCCCGCCTGATAACCGCCTTGAGCTTCCGGTCACAGAGCGGCCCACCCATGCACGCAGCTGGTCATCCGGGGCTCAGGCTCCGGCTTTACCCTGCCCCCATGCCTCCTGCGCGCAGCCAGATTCAGCCCGGCCTGACGGTGGACCTCGTGCAGAAACAGGACCAGGCCAGCGGCCGGCTCACCCGTGGCGTGGTGGCGGCCCTGCTCACGCGCTCGCCCTCTCACCCACACGGCATCAAGGTGCGCCTGACCAGCGGGCAGGTGGGCCGGGTGCAGGCGGTGATCTCCCCCACCGGGGGCGAGCACAACCCCGGCTGACGCGGCGGGCACGCGCCCCTATCTTCTGAGGATGACCCCTGATCTCGCTCCGCAGGGCGCGCTCGACCGGGCGTGGCAGCGCGTGGCCGACCGGGAAGCGGCGCGCCTGCGCGATCTGTTCGCCGCCCACCCGGCCCCCATCCTGCCGGCCCGCGCCGCCCTGGCCCGCATCCTGGCGGCCCTGATTCTGCTGGGCTCGGCGGCCCTGACCCTTCTGGGCCTGTGGCTGCTGCTGCGCGCCCTGGGGCTGGGCGGGGTGTCAGGCGGCGCGCGGGTGACCTCGGGTCTGGGGGCCGCGCCGCTGCTGCTGTTTACCTGGGTGGCCCGGCCCCGGGTGCCCCGCGTGGAGGGCACTCCCCTGCCCGAAGCCCAGGCGCCGCAGCTGCACGCGCTGGTGCGCCGGGTGGGCGAGGCCGTGGGGGTCACCCGCCCGGTGCATATGGTGCTGAGCCCCGATGCCAATGCCTTTATGGGCCTGCACGGCCCCCGGCGCACACCCGTGCTGGGCCTGGGGCTGGCCCTGTGGTACGGCCTGCGGCCCCAGGAGCGCGTGGCACTGATCGCCCACGAACTCGCCCACCTGAAAAACGGCGATCCCACACGGGGCGGGGTGGTGCAGGCCGCCCTGAACGTGCTGCACCAGACGGTGAGCGTGCTGTGGCCAGACCCGGTCATGGAAGCGCGCGCTGGCTTACCTGAAAAACTAGGGAACCTGATCCTCAAGGGCGCCGCGCTGCTGCCCCTGGGCCTGATTCACCTGCTGCTGGGGCTGGTGGGCGCCGATCAGCAGGCGGCCGAATACCGCGCCGACCTGCTGGCCGCGCAGGTGGCCGGCTCTGAGGCCAAGGCAGGATTGCTGGACCGGCTGCACATGGCCCACCTGCTGGACAGCGCCCTGCACAAGCAGCGCCACCAGCCGCAGCGCCCAGACGCCTTTGCCGAATTCCGCCACATGCTCGATACCCTGCCGCCGGCCCAGTGGGCACAGGTGCGTGAGGAACATGCCCGGCTGCGCGTGCGCCTGGACGGCTCCCACCCGCCCACCGCCGACCGCCTGCGGGTGGTGCAGGCGTGGCCCAGCGAGCCCCTGCTGACCCTGAGCCCCGAGGACGCCGCGCGGCTGGACGCCGAGTTGCAGCCCTTCGTGGCCGCCCTGGAGGCCGCCGCCACCGAGGAGTATCTCTACCGCACCTCTGGCTAGGGCGTGGCTTGATGCGCTGCTCAGGCAGCCTTCATAGGGTGCCCGCCCGTACGTTCTGCGCGCGGGGGGTGCGCTTTGCTGGGGACGTTCGCTTTCTGGGCAGTCCTCCCCTGCCCGCGCCGGACGCCCCCTATTCCTGCCCGCGCCGCCTCTGCGCGCTGGCCATCCCACCCGGAGGTGGAGTTCATGAAACTGCACAACATCCTGTATCTGCTGGGCTTCGGCTCGATTCTGCTCAGCGCCTCGCAGTACTTCAAAGACGAGTCTTCGGAGAAAGAGCGCGACGGCCTGTTTGTGGGCCACTGGGCGCCCACCTTCTTTATCCTGGGCAAGATCGCTGAGGACAAGGCCCGCTTGAACCGCACCCTCACCGAGTAAGCCCCTGCCAGCACCGACGCACCCACCCGCCCGGTGCTGGCCTTCTGCTGCGCTGACGGCGCAACCACCAGCATAAAAAGAGGGGGCCCACGCTGCTGCAGCGTGGGCCCCCTCTTTTTTATGGCTGCTTAGCGGCTGTTGCCGTTGCCATTCCCGTTGCCAGGAGGCGGCGTGGTGGGGCAGCCTTCGGGCGGCGCGGGAATGATGTCCCCGTGGCCCCGGTGGGCTTCCAGGGCGTTGGCACTGACGGTAATCAGGTTGTAGGGGTTGTTGGCGCTGCCCGTGGCGTGACAGATGCTCACCTTGTCATTGCCGCCCTCGGGGGGGGTGGGGCTGGGGGGCGCCGGGTTGGGTGGGGTGGGGGCCGGCGGTGTGGGGCTGGGTGGTGTGGGGCTGGGCTGGGCTCCATCAGCCGTCGTGGGGCAGCCTTCAGGCGGCGCGGGGATGATGTCCCCGTGGCCCTGGTGGGCGTCCAGCGCATTGCGGCTCACCGTGATCAGGTTGTAGGGATTGGTGGCGCTGCCCGTGCGGTGGCAGATGGTCACCTTGTCGTTGTCCGAGCCGCCCTCAGGGGGCGCGGGCGGGGTGGGGGCCGGGGGCGTGGGGCTGGGTGGGGTGGGGCTGGGCGGCGTGGGAGTGGGCAGCGTGGTGCCGGGCGCACTGACCGTCACCGGGCAGCCAGCGGCGGGCGCCGGAATAATGTCGCCGTGGCCCCGGTGGGCCGCCAGCGCACTGGCGCTGACGGTGATCAGGGTGTAGGGGTTGGTGGCGCTGCCCGTGCGGTGACAGATGGTCACGCGCCCGCTCACCGCGCCGCCGGCAGGAGGGGTGGCGGCAGGGGGCGTGGGGTTACCGGCTGCCGGAGGGGTCACGGGCCGGGGCGTGACCACGGGCGCTGGCGCGGGCAACTGGCCCGGCAGCAGGGTCACGGGCGCCACTGGCAGCAGGCGCACACTGCCCACCGCCACCGGGGTACCGGGCGCAATGGGCCTCTGCAGTTCGTAGCGCTGCGCCACGTTGCCGCGCATCACCACCACCGCCGTGGCCGGCTCGCTGCCCGCAGACAGCACCACTGTGGGCCCGCGCACCGCGCCGGCACTGACGTTGCGGCCCGTGATGAGCGTCAGGGTAGTGCCGCCGCGCTGCAGATCAGCCAGGGTCACGGGGGTGGCGGGCACAGCGGCGCCAAAGGGATTCAGGGCCGTGCCAGCCGGGCGCGTGGCCGTGGGGCCACCGCCGCCGGCCAGGGCAGGGGTCAAAAGCAACAGGGCAAGAGAAAGGGCGAGTTTACCGTTCATGTCGGCCTCCTGGAAAGGGGAACTGCTGGGAATGTTCACCGATGGTAGGCGCCTCACCCGCCGCTGTCTTTTAAGTGACGTTGGTTTTTCTGTGTTACACCACACGGTTGAAGGGAGCACCAAGGCGTTCCTCATCTGACCAGGCGCCAGGGGTGACGGGAGCAGGGCAGCAGGACTCCCTGCGGGATTCCTCTGATGCCCAGGCCTGTTAAGAAGCGCGCAGGGGTGCTTTTTCATCGCCGGGGTCCCGCTTTTTTCGTTCTCGCTCTGCGCGGCAGCTCTCCGAGTCTGCTCAGCTCTGGCCTGCGGCTTACCCGAGCTCCGTAGCGGCGCCGTTGTGCCAGGGCCAGCCCTGCGGGGCACACCAGAAGCGCCGGCCCCACCCCGGTGTGTGGGACCAGCGCCCGGTGGTTCTCTGTGGCTTTCCCTGTGGCAGCTTTCTCTGTGGCGGCTTTCCCTGCAGCACAAGGTGGCCGCGCCCAGACCGCCGCGCCGGGGTCAGCCGCCCCTGAACGGTCAGGGCAGGGGCGCGCCGCGCTCTGGGCCAGGGGCCGGGCGCCCGGGTCGGCGCAGGCCCAGGCCCGCCAGAAAGCCGCCGGCCGCGGCCAGCGCCACCGTGATCAGCACGTTGTTCAGTGGACTGGGAAAGTTGGTGCTGCGGTTGGCGTTGGCCACGGCATGCAGCTGGTTGATGTCAATGACGTCCTTGCCCAGCAGCACCGCCGCCGCAATGAGCAGAACCACACCAAGCAAAAGGGCCACGCGCGACAGCAGGGACATGCCCCAGTGTAGGCAGCCGGCGCGCGCCGCAGCCTTGAGCCGTTCTTGGGGCTACTGTTCCAGCCCCTGCCCACGCACCCGGGTCGCCACGCGCCAGAACCCCGTGCTGGCCGTCACGTACAGCGTGGTGCCGTCTGGCCCGCCAAAGCACAGATTGCTTACCGTCTGGGGAAAGAGGATGCGGCCCAGTTCTGTGCCCCCGGCACTCAGCACGTGAACCCCGTCCCCCGCGCTGCTCCAGATCCGCCCGGCCTCATCCACACGCAGGCCGTCGGTCTTGCCGGGGCTGACCCGGAAGTGCTCGCCCGCGCAGGTGGCGCCGCCGTCCGGGTGCAGGTCGTAGCGGTAGGTCGCTCCGTCGCCGGTGTCGGCCAGCAGCAGGGTGCGAGCGTCCACAAAGGCCAGCCCGTTGGGTTTCAGGCGGTCCCGGATGGGGGCGGTCAGTGCGCCGTCCGGGCCCAGGCGAAAGACCCAGCGGCCGGGCAGTTCCATGGGGGCCCCGGTGCCGCCCTCTTCAGGCTTGTCCAGGCCATAGGTGGGGTCGGAGAACCACAGGCTGCCGTCGGGGTGCAGGGCCACGTCGTTGGGAGAATTCAGGCGCTGGCCTTCAAAGCGCTCGGCCAGCACGGTCCAGGTGCCGTCCTCCTCCTGGCGCAGCAGCGCGCGCTGGCCGTGCGAGCAGGCGATCAGGCAGCCCTGGGCGTCCAGACAGTGCCCGTTCTGGTGGCCGCTGGGGTTCAGCTCCTCTCGCAGCGCCCCCGTATCCGTGTAGGCCCAGGTGCGGTTCTGGCGCACGTCACTGAAGATCACCGCCTGCCGGGCGGGCACATACACCGGGCCCTCGGCCCAGGTCAGGCCCTCGGCCAGCTGTTCGGGGGCCGCGCCGGGCGGAAACAGGGACAGGAACTCGGGGTGGGCGCTGTGCAGGGCGGGATGCGGCATGGCCCTATGGTGGCGCGTTTTGCCTCCAGGCGCGAGGCCAGACCTGAGCAGCGGCCCGTACGGGGGGTTACGCGTCCAGAGACAAACCGGGGGCGCCGGGGTGCCATTTGCGGCGGCGGCCAGCGGTATGCTGAGGCGTTATGACGCAGTCGCAGACGATCATGTCCGGGGGCAACGCGGCCTTTATTGAAGGGCTGTACGAAGCCTACCTGGCTGACCCGCAGAGTGTTGATCCGCAGTGGCGGGCCTACTTCGACGAGGTGCGGGCCGGCGCCCCGGACACCGCGCACTCCGCCATTCAGCAGGCGTTTTACCAGCTGGGCACCCAGCGCCGGGGCCAGGCCGTGCTGCCGGCACCCCAGGGGGTCAGCGGCGCGCAGCAGGCGGCCGGCGCCCTGATCACCGCCCACCGCGTCTACGGGCACATCAGCGCGCGCACCAACCCGCTGAAGATGCGCGGCACGCCCACGGTGCCCGAACTGACCCCCGAGTACTACGGCCTGTCGGCCGCCGACCTGAACGAGCCCGTGCAGGACGGCGTGTTCCGGGGGCCGCTGCGCGACGTGATTGCCCAGCTGCAGGACACCTACTGCGGCGCCATCGGCTTTGAATTCTCGTACCTGCCGGCCACCGAGCGCGCGTGGTTTCAGGAGCGCGTGGAGGCCGGGCGCGGCCGGGGGGAGTACACCCGCGAGGAACGCCGCCGCCTGATGCAGAAGCTCACGGCCGCCGAGGGCCTGGAACTGTACCTGAAAAACAAGTACCCCGGCGTCAAGCGCTTTGGCCTGGAAGGCGGCGAGAGCTTTATTCCGCTGCTGGACCGCATCATCCAGCAGGCGGGCAAGGCGGGCGTCAAGGAGGTCGTGCTGGGTATGGCCCACCGTGGCCGCCTGAACACCCTGGTCAACATCTTCGGCAAGCCCAGTTCGGCGCTGTTTGATGAATTCGACGGCAAGAAGAAGCTCAGCGACAACCCCGATGTGGCCGGCGACGTCAAATACCACATGGGCTATTCCAGCGACGTGCGCACGCCGGGCGGCCCCATGCACCTCGCGCTGGCTTTTAACCCCAGCCACCTGGAAATCGTGGCGCCGGTGGTGCACGGCTCCGTGCGCGCCCGCCAGGACCGCCGGGGCGACCAGGACCGCCGCTCGGTGCTGCCGGTGACCATTCACGGCGACGCGGCCGTCAGCGGCCAGGGTGTGGTGATGGAAACCCTGAACCTCTCGCGCCTGCGCGGCTTTGCCACGGGTGGGGCGGTACGCATCGTGATTAACAACCAGGTGGGCTTTACCATCTCCGACCCGCGTGACACCCGCAGCAGCCGCTACTGCACGGACGTGGCCAAGATTGCCAACGCGCCGGTACTGCACGTCAACGGCGACGACCCCGAGGCCGTGGCCTTCTGCGGCGACCTCGCGCTGGCCTACCGCCAGGAGTTCGGCAAGGACGTGTTCATTGACCTGATCTGCTTCCGGCGCAACGGCCACAACGAGGGCGACGAGCCGCGCATGACCCAGCCCATCATGTACCGCGAGATTGACGGCCACCCCGGCACCCGCGCCCTGTACGCGAAAGAACTGGAGGCGGCGGGTGTGCTGGACGCCGGTGAAGGCGACCGCCTGGTCGAGCGCTTCCGCGACCAGCTGGACGCGGGCGAAGCTGTGGTCGAGGAGATGGAAAACCTGGCCCAGAGCAAGCTGGCTGTGGACTGGAAGGAGTACACCGGCACCCACTGGCGCGACGAGGTGCCCACCAGCGTGCCGCAGGAGAAACTGACCGAACTGGGCCTGAAGCTCACGGAAGTCCCTGAAGGCTTCAAGGTGCACCGCACCATCGAGCGCACGGTCATCAAGCCCCGTCAGGCGATGGCGCGCGGCGAGCAGCCCCTGGACTGGGGCATGGGCGAGATGCTGGCCTACGCCACACTGCTGGACGAGGGCTACGGCGTGCGGCTGGTGGGCCAGGACTCGGGGCGCGGCACCTTCGTACACCGCCACGCCGTGCTGCACGACCAGAATGCCACCGACCCCATGAACGAGGAATACATGGCGCTGGCGCACCTGGGGGCAGAACAGGGGCGCGTGGAGGTCATTGACTCCACCCTGTCCGAAGAAGCCGTGATGGCCTTTGAATACGGTTACTCCACCTCCGAGCCCAAGGCCCTGATCGCCTGGGAAGCGCAGTTTGGTGACTTTGCCAACGGGGCGCAGGCCGTTATTGACCAGTTCCTCTCGGCCGGAGAAAGCAAGTGGCAGCGCCTCTCAGGGCTGACCCTGCTGCTGCCCCACGGCTACGAGGGCGCGGGCCCGGAGCATTCCAGCGCCCGCCTGGAGCGTTACCTGCAGCTGTGCGCGCAGAAGAACATGCAGGTGGTGGTGCCTTCGAGCGCCGCGCAGATCTTCCACCTCCTGAGGCGCCAGGTGCTGCGCCCCTACCGCAAGCCGCTGATCGTGATGACCCCCAAGAGCCTGCTGCGCAACAAGCAGGCCATGAGCCCACTGTCGGAACTGGCCGAGGGCCGCTTCTGTGAGGTGATTGGCGACGAGGCGGTGCAACAGGCCCGGCGCGTGGTGATCAGCTCCGGCAAGCTGCACTGGGAACTGGAAGAGGCGCGCAACGCCGACAAGGAAGGCTATGCCGGCACCGCCCTGATTCGCCTGGAGCAGCTGTACCCGTTCCCTGCCCAGGCACTGGCCGAGGAACTGGCGAAGCACCCCGGCGCCCAGGTGGTCTGGGCCCAGGAAGAACCCGAGAACCAGGGCGCGTGGCTGATGATCTGGGAGGACCTGGAAAGGGTGCTGGCCCCCGGTCAGACCCTGAAGTCCGCCACCCGCCCGCGCGCGGCCAGCACCGCCGCCGGCTACGCCAGTGTGCACGCCAAGGAGCAGGCCAAGGTCATTGCCGACGCCCTGGGCGAGAAGATCAGCCGCGAGGTGGTGCAGGAGCAGAAGGAGCTGGCCCAGACCGCCCAGCAGGACGGGTAAAGGTCCGGCTTAGCCAGGAAGCCCCCCAGACCATAGACCTGGGGGGCTTCCTGGTTGCCGTTGTCCGGCGTGGGTGCGGCCTGCCCCTGGGGACAATCCCTGGGCGCGCCGGCTCGTCCCCGGCCCAGGCACAGGCCCCGGGGGGTATAACAGAAGGCGTTATGGCGGACATCAAGGTTCCTGTTTTTTCCGAGTCGGTGAGCGAGGGCACGCTGCTGGCGTGGCACAAGAAGCCCGGTGACCCGGTCAAGCGCGGCGAGGTGCTGGCCGAAATTGAGACCGACAAGGTGGTGCTGGAAGTCACCGCCCTGCAAGACGGCATGCTGGTCAGCACCGCCAAGAACGAGGGCGACACGGTGCTGAGCGAGGAAGTGCTGGGCGTGGTGGGCGACGCCGGCAGCGCGCCGGTCGCCTCCACGCCCACCACGACCGGCCCCAGCACGAACGGCACCAGCGCGCCCGCGGCCAGCGAGGCCCCAGCCCCCACCGAGAACCCGGCCGGCAACGAGGCCACGCGCCGCGACGACCTCTCGCCCGCCGTGCGCAAGATCGTGGCCGAGCAGGGCCTGGACCCCGCGCAGATTCCGGCCACTGGGCCCCGGGGCAACATCACCAAGGCCGACGCCGTGGCCGCTGCCCAGGGTGGGCTGACCTACCAGGGCCCTCAGGACGCCGCCCGGCCGGTGAGCCAGCAGACCAGCAGCGCCCCGGCCACTCCCGCTGTGACGCCCGCCGCCACCATTCCGGCCGGCGCGCGCCCCGAGCAGCGCGTGCCCATGACCCGCATTCGCCAGCGCATTGCCGAGCGCCTGAAAGACGTGCAGAACACGGCGGCCCTGCTGACCACCTTCAACGAGGTCAACATGAAGCCGGCGATGGACCTGCGCAAGAAGTACCAGGACCCGTTTGTGGCCAAGCACGGCACCAAGCTGGGCTTCATGAGCCTGTTCGTGCGCGCCGCCACCGAGGCTCTCAAGGCGTTCCCGGTGGTCAATGCCAGCGTGGACGGCAAGGACATCATCTACCACGGCTACTACGACATTGGCATTGCGGTTGCCAGCGACCGGGGCCTGGTGGTGCCCATCCTGCGCGACACCGACACCATGAGCCTGGCGGGCATTGAAAAGCAGATTGCCGAATTTGCCAACAGGGCCAAGGGCGGCAAGCTGACGCTGGACGATATGTCGGGCGGCACCTTCTCCATCACCAACGGCGGCACCTTCGGGTCCATGATGAGCACGCCCATCATCAACGCGCCTCAGAGCGCGATCCTGGGGATGCACAACATCATCGAGCGCCCCATTGCCCAGAATGGCCAGGTGGTGATCGCCCCCATGATGTACATCGCCCTGAGCTACGACCACCGCATCATTGACGGCAAGGAAGCGGTGCAGTTCCTGGTGATGATCAAGAACCTGCTGGAAGACCCAGCGCGGATGCTGCTGGAGCTGTAAGACGAGTTCCGAACAATGCCGTACCCCATGACGGCATTGTTCCGACCCGAGGGACTCGCAGCGCTGCGCAGCAGAGCAGGAAGGGAGACGGCTGTCCGGGCATTGGGCTGGAACAGCGCCGAAGGCGGGGAACATCCCCCTTCTTCCCGGATGTGACGCAAATGGACGGCCGTCCGTCTCAGGGTGACCGTTGAAGGGTGATGGGGAAATCACCTTCCACTGGAAAGGGGCAGGCCGGCGTAAAAACGCGCCGGCCTGCCCCTTTCGCTCGTGGCCCGTCAGGGCACTTCTGGGGTGTAGGCCACCCGTCCCGCGCGGTCCATCCGCACCTCAGGGCCCAGGCGCAGCAGCGCCACAGCGGGCTTGGCGGCGCCGCTGTTGCCCAGCGCCTGCAGGTCACCCGTAAAGCGCACCTGTGCCTGGACTGAACGGAAGGGCAGTTGCCCCTGGGCATCCACGGTCACCAGGTCCATGCCCAGCCCACTGACGCCCCGGAAGGTGATGGGGCGGAGCACGGCGTACACTTCGCCGGGCGCGCCCCGCACCCGGACCCGCTGGGCAAAGCTCGGCACGATGCCCCTCGATTCGTGGGGCCGGGGGATCAGGTGGGCGCCGGTGTAGATCGTCACATCGAGCGTTCTGGAGAGGGTGAACGTGAGCCACTCTTCGACCGTGGGCAGGAGACTTACCCCCTCTCCGGGGGACGCGAGTTCCAGCCGCAGGCGGCCCAGCATCAGCACCGGACCATCGAACGGGCGCTCAATCTTCAGTGGTTGGTTCAGGGTGGAGCGCACACTGCCCAGGAGAATGTCGCTGTCCAGCAGACGCTCGCCGTCACGCTCCAGCACAGGGCCGGGCCAGAACGCGGGCCGCCCCTGCTGGACAGCCCGCTCGATCATCGCCTCAAGGACGCGGTTGGTGCGGGGAATTTCCACCTGTCCCACCTCGCCCGCCGCTTCGGTCCAGCGCACCACCAGCACGTCCTCGGTGAAACTGACCAGTGGGCTGTCTCTGTCTGAAGGCCCCACCACAGTACGCTGGACCGTCTCCACCGTGGCCCCCTGCGCCTGCAGGCGGGCGGTCAGGCTGCCCAGCCCCACCCAGAACTTCTGGGCATGGGTGCACAGGCTGGGGGCGCCCGCCCGGGTGGGTCGGCACTCGGGCATCTGGATCACCAGGGGCGGCGCACTGGTGCTCTGGCGCGGCAGGGCCAGCAGGGTCCCCGCCAGCGCGAGGCTACACAGCCCGCCCAGCAGCCCCAGCCGGGGCCACAGATGCACCCGCCGCAGCCCGGCCGCCAGCGGCGCCGGCGCCCCAAAGTCCTGCAGGGCGCGGCGCAGCGCCTCCTCTGCGGGCACGCCCATCACCTGAAGCTCCGCCGCCCGCTCCAGAATGTTGCCCCGCAGTTCTTCACGAACCTGGCGCCGCTGACCCCCAGGCAGGCCGCGCGTGGCCCGGTTCAGAAAGCGCTCCAGCGCCTTCACCGGTTCCCCCAGTGCCCGGTCAGGCCCTGGTGCCAGCGGTGATAGGCGTCCCGCTTGGCATCCAGCGCCGCCTGTCCAGCCGGGGTCAGGCGGTAGTAGCGCAGAGGGTGACCCCCCCGGGGGCTGGGCCGGCTCTCGCTGCGCAGCCAGCCGCGCTGCTCCAGACGGTGCAGCGCCGGGTACAGGGTCCCGGCGTTCAGATCAAGGTCGCCGCCTGTCAGCGTGTGCAGGGCCTTGGCCAGTTCCAGGCCGTAGTGCTCCCCAGTCTCCAGCAGCGTCAGCAGCGAGAGCTCCAGATCCCCGTTGTGAATGGCCATGCTTCAATATACATTTTCGTTATCGGTTTTCAATTATGGTTGCGGCTTGCAGGCTTTCTCCGGGCGCTTGCTCCGTCCTACTCTGAAGGCATGACCCAGACGCACGATGCCCTTTCCGGTCGCTTCGGCGGCATTTCAGATGGGGTGGCCCTGTCGGCCACCTGGGACGGAGAACGCCTGACCGGGCGCGTGGGCGGCTACGTGGACGGCACCGATGTGACGGTGTGGATTGACGAGGGCGTGCTGCTGGGCCGCGTGGGCGGCGTGACCCACGGCTTCGACGTGCGCGCCAGTATTGCGGCGGGCGAGATGACCGTGCGCCTGGGGAGCTACATCAGCGGCGTGGATGTGACGCTGAACTTCACCCCCGACACGGTCACCGGCCGCTACGGCACCTTCACCGACGGCCTGGACGTGACGCTGCGCCACTACGCCGGCGAGGTGCGTGGGCGCTTCGGGTCGTTTACCCGGGGGGTGGACGCCCGCATGGATCTGGGCGCGGTGCCCTTTCCGCTGGGCGCCCTGCTGCTGGCCTGCACCCTGCACCTGTGGCTGGGCCAGGGCCGCGCGCTGAGCGCCAGCCGCTAAGGACATTGCACCTGACGTTGCGACTGTGCAGGAGAGCACCGCAAAGTCTCCACTCCCGGTGCAATGTACTGTGTTCGCCACTCGCTCTGCGGCGCAGCTGTTTCAGCCCGCTTGGTTGATCTCAAGATCAACAGCGAGCGACTTAGAGCCCCCGGGCGTGGCCTACAGCTTGTCGCCCACGTGAATGGCGGCGATGCCAAAGGTCAGCAGGCGAAAGCGGGTGCGAAAGCCAGTGGCCTGCATCAGGCGCTCCAGGCGGGCGGGGTCGGGAAAGGCCAGCACGCTTTCTGGCAGGTAGGTGTAGGCCCCGGCGTTGCCGCTGACCAGGGCGCCGATGCGCGGCAGCACGTGGCGGAAGTAGAAGCGGAATACGGCGCCGAACAGCCCGGGCCGGGGCGGCGGGAACTCCAGAATGACCGCCCGGCCGCCCGGGGCCAGCACCCGCCAGAATTCCGAGAGGCCGCGCTCGTAGTCGGCGAAGTTGCGAAAGCCAAAGGCGCAGGTCACGGCGTCGAAGCTGCCGTCTGGGTAGGGCAGGTTCAGGGCGTCGCCCTCTTCCAGAGAGATGCTGAGGTGCCGGGCCTGTGCTTTCTGGCGGCCGATGGCCAGCATCTGCGGCACGAAGTCACTGCCCACCACCTCGGCCTCTGGGGCGCGCGTTTTCAGTTCCAGGGCAAAGTCGGCGGTCCCGGTGGCCACGTCCAGAACGCGGCGGGGCTGCAGCGCCAGCGCCTCCTGGGCGGCCACGCGGCGCCAGCCCCGGTCCACGCCCAGGCTCAGCACCCGGTTGAGCAGATCGTAGCGGGGTGCAATAGAGGCGAACATCGCCTGCACGTCCTGCCCCTTGTCCTGCCGGTCGCCCACCGCTGGCCGCTTGGTCATGGGGGCATGATAGGGGCGCGGGGGCGGGACAGGCCGGCAAGCGGCCCCGGCTGTGGGGCCCGTATCAGCCCCCAATCGTGCCCAGGGCGCGGCCCACCTTCTCGTAGGCGGCCAGGGCCCGGTCCAGATCGTCGCGGGTGTGCTCGGCGGTCACGATGTTGCGGATGCGGGCCAGGGTGCGGGGCACGGTGGGAAAGCCCAGCCCCACGGCAAAGATGCCCTCATCGAACAGGCGGCGGCTGGCCTCAAAGGCGGCGGGCGCTTCCCCGAAAATGACGGGCGTGATGGGCGTGACGCTGCCAAAGGTGTCGAAGCCCAGGCGCCCCAGTTCCGCCTTGAAGTAGCGGGTGTTGGCCCACAGGCGCTCCATCAGCGTGGGGTCGCGCTGCACCTCGTCCAGCGCGGCGGCCAGGGCGCCCACCGTGGCGGGGGCCTGCGCGGTGGAAAACAGGTAGGGCCGGGCGCGGTTGATCAGCAGCTGGCGCAGCCCGGCGTGCCCCGCCGCGTAGCCGCCCACGCCGCCCCAGGCCTTGCTCAGGGTGCCCACCTGAATCACGTCGTCGGCGTACTCGAAACCGAAGTGATGCACGGTGCCCCGCCCCTGCGCGCCCATCACGCCGCTGCCGTGGGCGTCGTCCACATAGGTCACGGCGCCGTACCGGCGGGCCACCTCGACCAGTCTGTCCAGCGGGGCCAGGTCGCCGTCCATGCTGAACACGCCGTCGGTCACCACCATGATCAGCCCTTCCGTGGGGTTCTCGCGCAGCACGCGGTCCAGGTCCTCGGGGTCGGCGTGCTTGAAGACCTTGCGGGTGGCTTTGGTCAGGCGCAGGCCGTCAATGATGCTGGCGTGGTTCAGCTCGTCGCTGACCACGAGGTCGCCCTCTTTGAGCAGGCCGCCCAGCACGCCCTGGTTGGTGGAAAAGCCGCTGTGCAGCACCAGCGCGCTGCCAGTGTGCTTGAAGCCTGCAATCTGCTCTTCCAGTTCCTCGTGAATGCGCAGGGTGCCGGCAATGGTGCGCACGGCCCCGGCCCCCACGCCCCACTTCTGCAGGTATTCGGCGGCGCGCGCCTTCAGGGCCGGGTGATTGGCAAAGCCCAGATAGTTGTTGCTGGCAAGGTTCACGACCTCGCGCCCGTCCACCGTGGTGCGGGCGTGCTGCGGGGCGTCCAGCACGCGCGGGCTGATCAGCAGGCCACTTTCACGCAGGCCGGAGAGTTCGGCGCTCAGGCGGTCGGACAGGGTGACAGGCATGGGGGCAGTGTAGGGGGCTGGGGGGCCGCTTGTCCGTGAGGCGGGGACGGATAGGATGAGGCGGAATGCACCTGAGAAAAGGAGCGCTCAAGCTGTCCCTTGAGCTTGTGGAGTATCAGTTTCCAGACCCAGCTATTGGATGGGACGCCAACTGGCTGAATGTCCGGCTGAAGCTGTCGTTGCCGGATGGCCGGCTCTGGGAAGTTGTAGACCCTTGCCTGACCGCACAGGAGGCCCACCAGTTGGTCGCCTGGCTGGAAGAGGTGGCAGAACACGCCCCGACCTTTATTGGCTGGCAGGGGGCTGTGCTAAGCAGCGAGGAATCCTTCACCGAACCCTGCCTGATGATCGCGGCCCGCTCGCCCTGGTTCAGCCACCCTGAGTGGGACGAGCAGCTGCACCTGCGCGTCACGCTGAGTTCAGAGTATCTGCCGCCCTTTGCCCATGAACTGGACCATTCACCAGCCTGGGCCGAAGCGGGCGAAGTCTCGGCCGCGTGGCTGGATTTTCCTGTAACCCAGGCGGACCTGCGCGAGTTGCGCGCCCAGTGGGCCGCACAGGTGCAGCGGTTCCCGGTTCGCGACCCGTCCCGAACCCCCTGCCGCTAGATTTCTTGGCCGCTCGACTCGCGGCCCACCGCCAACCACATCCAGTGCTCCTCGTACACCTGCCCGTCCCGGCGCAGGGCGTCGGGCTGCGTGCCCCACACCCGAAAGCCGCAGCGTTCATACAGGCGCCGGGCGGCGTGCTGGGTGTCGGTCACAGTCAGGTGCAAAGAGGTCACGCCGGGCCAGGTGCGGGCGTGGTCAATGGCGGCCCTTACCAGCCCCACGCCCACACCCTGCCCGCGCGCCGCCGGGGCCACCGACACACTGAAAACGTTCACGCGGTGGGCCTGGGCCGGGGATTCCTCCCGCATCAGGGTCAGCAGGCCCACCAGTTCGCCGCTTAAAAAGGCCCCGAAGGTCACGCCGGGCGCGCCCGGGGCCAGGCGAACGGCCAGCCGCTCAAGAGGCCAGGCCGCAAACTGCTCGGCGGTGGTCACGAAGGCGGCGGGGTCGGCGCGCAGGGCGGCCAGCCTCGCTTCCCGGTAGGCGGGGGCATCGGCCAGGGTCAGGCGGCGAATCTGAAGGCTCACACCGGCTCCGGGGCCCCCAGGGCCACCGCCTCGGCGGGGCCGGGGCGGCTCTGGCCGATGTGCCGGTCGCGCCAGTTGAGCACGTGGCCGTCCCGGCGCACATGCCGGGTCAGGGCCAGGTCCAGGTCGGCCACCAGCCAGCCGCTGTCGTTCCAGCCGCGCTGCGCCACCACGCCGTCAGCGGGCAGCCCGTTGTCGGCGGGCGCGTAGAGGCCCGCCGCGCCGTGGGCGTCCTCCACGGCGTAGGTCCAGGGGGCGTCGGCAATCAGGGGGGCGTGCAGCACGTAGCACTGATTTTCCAGGGCGCGGGCCATGCTGCCCACCCGCACGCGCGTGTACCCGGCGCGGCTGCCGGTGAACGACGGCACCACCAGCAGTTCTGCGCCGCCTTCGGCCAGCTGGCGGGCCAGCGCCGGAAACTCGCTGTCGTAGCAGATGGCCACGCCAAAGCGCAGCGTCCAGCCGGGCAGCGGCAGCTCGAACACGCGCACGCCCTCGCCGGGAGCGATGGCCCACTCCTCGGCCTCAAAGCGGGTCATCAGCAGCTTGTCCTGGTGGGCCTGGGTGCCGTCCGGGCCAAACACGTAGGCGCGGTTCACGAACAGGTCGCCGTGCGCCACCGGGAAGCTGCCCGCCACGATTCCCACCCCGTGCTCGCGGGCCAGCCGGGCGTGCAGCGCCAGAAACGCCGGCAGAAACGCCTGCAGCGCCGGGCGCATGCCCAGCACGTCGTGGTGAAGTTCGCTGGGCAGCAGACTGATGAGTTCCAGTGGCGCGTATTCAGGAAAGATCAGCAGTTGCGCGCCCTGGGCCGCCGCCTCGGCCACCCAGCGCGCGAGCTTGGCCTCGTAGGCGGCCCAGCCGTTCAGACGCTCCACCGGATACGCCGCCGCCGCCACCCGCACCACACTGCCCTGGTCTGTCATGCGCCCGAGTGTAGGCCAGGGCCCCCGCCGCGCGCCGCCGCCAGATGACCTACCCTGCGGGCCATGATGACGGCCGGGGCCTACCGCGAGCAGGTGTGGGATGAGTTGATGCAGCGCCGGGCCTGCGCCTACCCGCTGCCGCCACATGGCCACTGCCCCAACTTCACCCACGCGCGCAGGGCCGCCGCCGCCCTGCTGGCCTGCGCCCAGGTGGCGGCCCAGCACACGCTGATCGTGGGCCCCGAACGCGCCCTGTACCCGCTGCGCACCCTGGCCCTGAAGGCAGGCAAGACCCTGTATGTGCCGCACCAGAAAAAGGCAGGCTGGTACTGGCGCCTGACTGACCCCCGGGGCGCGCGCCTGAGTGCCCTGCCGGAGTACGGCGAGGCGGTGCTCGTTCCAGACGGCGCCCAGGCGGCCGTGCTGGCCTGCGTGGCGGCCGACCCCCAGGGCGGGCGGCTGGGCAAGGGCTTTGGCTGGGGGGCGCGTGGCCTGGGGCTGGACCTGCCGGAATACACCCTGGCCCACCCGCTGATGCTGAGTGCGCGCCTGCCCTGCCCGCCGGACTCGCAGGTGACCCTGATCGGCACGGCGGGCGGCGTGGTGGCCTGTGACCCAGCCTGAAACCCCACTGACCCCCAGCGCGTACCATGCGGCATGAGCCGACGCGCCAGTCCTTACGTGCCCGCCCTTGTCACGGTTGCCACGGTGGGCGTGGCCGCCGGGGCCGCCTACCTCGCCCGCACCCGCAAGAAAGAGGTGACCGGGCTGGTGGTCAGCCGCGTGCTGGAACGCCCGGCCTCGCGCTCCTCTTACAGTGATCTGGCGCAGAGCCTGGAACGCGCCGGCACCTTTCTGACGGGCCGCAGCGAGCGCGCCGCCGACACGCCCGCCAACCGCGAACTGCTGGGCCACATCATTGGCATTGAGCGCTGGGGCCAGAGCCGCATTGAAGCGGCCCTGCGCGGCCAGGCCCCCACCGAGGACAGCTATCACCCGCACCGCCCCCCGCTGGACACCCCATTGGCCGGATTGCGCGCGCAGGTGACCACCACGCGCGCCGCCACCGTGGACCTCGCGCGGCGCCTGCACCGCGTGGCCCCCGACGACGCCCTGACCGCCCCGCACAACCAGCTGGGTGCCCTGAGCCCCAAGGCGTGGCTGCGCTACCTGACCCAGCACGCGGACCTGGAAAGCCGGCGCCTGCGCGGCGCACCGGCCCAGACGGCGCCGGGCGGGGGCACCCAGGCGCTGCCGGCGCCTGCATCAAAACTGTAAGAGGCGCTGGCCTACCCTGAGGGCGCCATGAGTGTCCTTAACAGCGTTCTGTCTGCCCTGGTCAAGGAAGGGGCCAGCGACATCCACCTGCGTACCGGAAGCGCACCTGCGGGCCGCGTGAACGGCCTGATCAAGCGCTACGGGGAAACCAGGCTGGCCCCCGACCACGTGGAGGGCTTTGCGCGCGAGATGATGACCCCCGCCATGTGGGAAGAATTTACCCAGCGCCGCGAGGCTGACTTTGCCTACGGCATCCCCGGGCTGGCGCGCTTTCGCGTGAACGCCTACTGGCAGCGCGGCAGCATTGGCCTGATCATGCGGGTGATCGAGGAAAAGCCCATTCCCACCTTCGAGCAGCTGGGGCTGCCCCAGGCCACCTTTGAGCAGCTGGCGCAGCATGAACGCGGCCTGATTCTGGTCACCGGGCCCACCGGCAGCGGCAAGACCACCACGCTGGCCAGCCTGCTGGACCACATCAACGACACGCAGCCCGTGAACATCGTGACGCTGGAAGACCCCATCGAGGTGCTGCACAGGGACAAGACGGCGATGATCAGCCAGCGCGAGCTGGGCATGGACACGCTGACGTTTGCCAACGGCCTGCGCGCCTCCATGCGCCAGGACCCCGACGTGATCCTGATTGGCGAGATGCGTGACAAGGAAACCGTGGAAGCGGCCCTCTCGGCGGCGCAGACCGGCCACCTTGTGTTTTCCACGCTGCACACCCAGGACGCCATTCGCACCGTCAACCGCATCATTGACTTCTTCGCGCCGCACGAGCGCGACCAGATTCGCCAGGGCCTGTCGGAGAGCATCGTGGGCATCATCAGCCAGCGGCTGCTGCCCAAGGCGGGGGGCGGGCGCGTGCTGGGCCTGGAAATCCTGCTGGGCACGCCCACCGTCCGCGAGTGCATCAAGGACCCCGAGCGCACCGAGGAAATCAAGCAGGCCCTGCTGGAAGGCGGCGCGCGCGGCATGCACACCTTCGACCAGCATCTGGCCAGCCTCGTGCAGGCCGGGCTGATGACCGAGGAAGACGCCCTGGCCAGCGCCACCAGCGCGCACGAACTGAAGATCATGATGATGCGGGCGCAGTACGCGTAAAGAGGGCTGCGGGACGCAGGGAGGAAGTGGGAACAAAGGAGGGCGGGCCTGTGGGGCTCGCCTTCTTGTGTGGGGCTGGCCAGGGCTCACGGTTGCCTGGGGGCGCGCTCCCCTACCCTGCGGGGCATGACCGCGCCGACCCTCTGGACCATTGGCTACGAGGATGCCGAACTGCCGGCCTTTCTGGACGCGCTGAAAGCCGCAGGAGTGACGATGCTGGTGGACACCCGCGAGCGTGCCCAGAGCCGCCGCCGGGGCTACAGCAAAACCGCGCTGGGGCAGGCGCTGGCGGAGCAGGGCATGAGCTACCGGCACCTGCGCGCGCTGGGCACGCCGCCCGCGCTGCGCAAGGCGTACCAGCTGGACAAGAACTTTGCGGCGCTGAAAGCCGGCTACACCCTGCATCTGGCCACCCAGGGCGAGGCGCTGGACGAACTGGGCGCCCTGGCGGCGCGGGAGCGGGTGGCCCTGCTGTGCTACGAGCGCGAGGCGGGCGCGTGCCACCGCAGCCTGATTGCCGGGCGGTTGCAGGCGCTGGGGTGGGTGGGGGATGTGGTGGATCTGGTGTCACCGCGCCGCTGAAAAGCGTCTGAACAGAGCGCCGCGCCCTGGTATGGTGGTGTCCACATCCCGCCCCAGAGGAGCGTTCTCATGTTCGAGCCCCCTGCACGAAAACCGGCCCAGCCCGGCGCCGCCCCCGCGTCCACCCTGACGCCCCAGCCGCCCGCCCTGCGTCAGGCGGCGGCGCCCACCCGCACGGCTGCGGCCCCGGCCAAGCCTGTGCAGGTCAAGCGGCAGGTGTCGGACCCACCGTATGGCTGGACAGCGGCGTATCAGGTGCAGAACACGCCCAGCGCCTACCGGGTCGAGATTCACGCTCAGGTGAAGGCGGCTGGGGGCGTCAAGGCCAGCGACGTGAAGAACGTGCAGGCGGCCACTGCCCTGGAATTCGCCCGCTACTGGGACGCCCGCTTTTTGCTGAAAGACAAGCAGGGCCGCAGCAAACCCCTGCAGATGGCCCTGAAATTCGTGAGCACCAAGGCCCACCTGAGCCTGACCCTGAACCCCGGCGAGGGCCGCGACAACCTGACGAACTGGTACGTGAAGTCCGCCCCGCAGGACCGCGCGCACGAACTGGGGCACCAGCTGGGCCTGAAAGACGAGTACGTGGACGCGGGCGCCGCGAACCGCAAAACCGCCACGTCCCCCGGTGTGAAAACCGACCACTCCTTGATGGGCAACTACTACGCCGAGGGCGAGGCGAAGGCCGACGTGAAGCTGCGGCACGGGCAGGTGCTGGCCCGGGACATTTCCAGCGCCCTGGGCCAACCGCTGACCGGGGTGCTGAGCCCCACCTACACCGTGCGCCGGGGCGACACGCTGCTGGGGCTGGCCCTGCGCTTCTACGGCACCAGCAAGCAGGCCGAAGCCCTGTACCAGAAGAACAAGGCCGTAATTCCCGACACCCGGGTTCTGAAGCCCGGCACGGTGCTGCGCCGATGAGCCTGAAAGCCGCGTTGCTGGGCACCGCCTTGCTGACCGGAGGTGCCCCCATGACACCGCTCCTCTCCACCGCCACCGACACCCTCACCTATCAGGCCGGGCAGAACACGTTTGGTGGCATCACCACTGTGACCCTGTACGGCAATGGACAGGCGAAAGTGACGCGCCAGCGAGGGCAAACGCGGCAGGCGTTTACCGGCACGGTGCCCCCCGCCTTGCTGAAACAGGTGAATGCCGCTCTAGCCGTTGCCCTGGCGGTGAAAGTGCCGGGCAATTACCAGCCGGTGCCGGACGAGGCACGCATTCAGGTGAAGGTGCAGGCGAATGGGCAGGTAAAGACGCTGGCCTTCTGGCAGAACCAGGCGCAAAACACAGCAGCACTAGGTGAGGTGCTGAAAGTGTTGAACAAGGTGGTAGGGATAGTTTCTGGGGGAAGAGTAACGCATTAAGGATCAGCGAGCAAAGAGAAAGGCATTCCCTTCACTGCTTTGCATTGAATCTGACAATTTTAGATTTAGGAGATGCAGATATGTCTATAGTAATGTTCGCATGTCGATCAAAAGCGACTAAAGCGCCGTTAGTGTGAATACTCCCAGATAGTTAAAGGTTTAGATTAAGTGAGGTCAAGCATGAAGATCGAACGACTCAGTGTACGCAATTGGCAACTTTTTAGGGATATAAATATTGATTTTCATGATAGAATAACCTTCCTTACCGGAGTTAATGGTACCGGAAAAACGTCTATATGTAAAGTTATAGCCGCTTTTCTTGGACATGATGTCAAATTTATACAGTCCGAAGACCCCGTAAATTTGCCAGAAAGCAAGATAGCTGAGATAACCTACGGAGGGTCATATTTCGAAATTAAGAAGAGTTTTAGATATGGAGAGTCGTACTCCTACAGTTTAAACGTTAGCAACCATGCCAATAGCACATTCAAAGGTGCGTACATCAAATCAAACAGAGAGGCATATACTGCCACATCTATATCTTCAGTTCGGGCTGGACCTGCTATTGAATCTTCAATGATAAAAAGTTTGGTCAATCCGTCTTACAAACCTCTAGATGGAGAGAAGGAAATAATAGAAAATGTCCCGCTAAGAGGCATGAAGGACTCAATTCTATCATGGGCTGTTTTCGGATTTGGCAATCAATATGTTAATCCTAATATAACCTATCAAGTCTACTTAAATGAGTTTATTGATATATTAAGATTGGCCATCCCGGAAGAGATTAAGTTTCGCACACTCGAGATTGATAAGGAGGACGTTAAAGTAGTTACAGACTTGGGGCGGTTTAGTATTGATAGTGCTTCCAGTGGACTTTCGACAATCTTTGATCTTTGTTGGAAATGCTTTGTAGCATCAAAAATGTGCTCGGAACACACCATAGTAGTTATAGATGAGCCGGAGAATCATTTGCATCCGTCATTGCAGAGAAAGCTGATTCCCAGCCTTATGAAGGCATTTCAAGATCACCAATTTATAGTCTCCACTCACAGTCCTTTGATTCTGTCTTCGGTAGAACTCTCCTATATTTACAAATTTGAATTTGGCGAAAGCACAATATCTGCTAAACTTCTTACAGCTGTAGACACCGCCACTGATTATGAAGGGATTTTGCAGAATGCACTAGGAACATCGTCCTCCATGCCCATTTGGGCCAGAGAAAGGTATGAGAAAATTATTAGAGATTTTAGTTTTAGTGAGCCTTCTGCCGAGAATATGAAGCGTGTTGAGACTAGATTGGAGCAAGAGGGACTAGGTGAGTATTCTCTTCGAGCTTTTACTGAGCTCATGAAATTAAGACATGAGAAGAATAAATAAGCTTACCCCCGACCAAGTGATTCTAGACTATATTAATGAAAATATTTCGGAAGCACAAAAGATTTTAGATACAAACTCAGCAATTCCCAATGATCTCCTAAGAAAGTATAATTACGCACCCCTAAAAGAGCTGATTATCAGGGAAGTCAGTGGCAAGTGCGTCTATTGCGAAACAAAAATAATGGGTAATCAATTTGGAGATTTGGATCACGTCATACCGAAAGCAAAGTTTATAGCTTCTCACGACGCCTCCGGGATCTTCAGTCATAGGAATCTAACTATCTGTTGTTCCGTATGCAACAACAAGAAGAGCAATTTAGGCACAACAATTTCCTTGCTGTCACCATACACCAATAAACCAGAGCATCATATCTATTACGTGGGGAGCCAAATATACTACAGCACGCCAGAGGGCAAGAAGCTCATATTAGCCCTTGAACTAGATATTAGAGATGATTTAATAGTCAATATAAACAAAAAATTAAAGGAGCTCCATAATCTTATATACCAGTTTGACACAGAGCGTGACCCAGAAGTGAAAGCATTGATTAAAAAACGCCTTTTACGAGAATCTAAAAAGGAAATGGAGTATTCTTTAGCGACATTCCATTTCCTAAAAATTCATAAGTTGATTTAAGAATAAGGCTCTTATTTTAACAACTTCACGCCCGCATCCCCCCCCCATTCTGCCTGTTCATCCAAGCCGGCGGCTTGGGCGCAAAGCGGCCCAGGATCGTCTGCTGGTCGTAGGCCAGATAAGCTTCGGCCCAGGGAAAGGTCTGGTTCAGCACGCGAATGGCCTCCGGGCTGCCCATGCCGTGGTCCAGCTGGTACAGCACGAACTGTTCGGGCGTTTCCAGGCGCAGGTAGGTGGGCATGCTCCCCGCGTGTTCGTCCAACACGCTCTGAAACTCGCCCACCGCGTCCGGGCTGGCGGTTTCTAAGTCAATGGTCACGTACATGACCTTGGGCACGTCGGCCAGCTGCTCCACGCTCACCACTTCCTCGGCGATGGCGCGCAGGCCGCCGTCCTCGGATTCCAGTTCCACGATCACCAGGGCGGGCGTGTCGTTGACCAGCCGCTCCTGAATGCGGTCGTAGGCGCGGGAAAAGGCCACCAGTTCGGTCTGCCCGGATTCGTCGGCCAGGATAAAGCGGGCCATCATGCCGCCCGATTTGGTGGGCTTCTTGACCACGCTCTCGATCATGCCCGCCAGCACGGCCTTGATGCGTTTGCCGGGGGCCACCTTCTGCGTCTGGAACCACGTGTCCAGGTCCGAGATGCGGCAGCTGGCCGCCTCGCGCAGCCCTTCGTGCTGTTCCAGCGGGTGGCCGGAGATGTACAGGCCCAGGGCCTCTTTCTCAATGCTCAGGCGTTCCAGGTCGGTAAAGGGCGCGATGCCGGCGCGCAGGGGGCGCTCCTGCTTGACCTCGTCCATGCCGAACATCATCGCCATCCCGCTCTGGGCGCGGGCGTTCACTTCAGCGGCGCCGGCGGCGTCGGCCAGGGCGTCTTCCAGGCTGTGCAGCAGCTGGTTGCGCTCGCCGAATTCGTCAAAGGCGCCGCTCTTGATCAGGCTTTCCAGCGCCTTGCGGTTGCAGACCTTGTTGCCCAGGCGCGCGCAGAAGTCCGCCAGCGACTTGTAGCGCCCGGCGCGCTCGCGCTCGTCCAGAATCTTCAGCACGGCGGCCTCGCCCAGCCCCTTGATGGCGTACAGGCCGAACAGAATCTCCTCGCCCTGCACCGCGAAGTCAGCCGCTGAGCGGTTGATGTCGGGCGGCAGCACCCGCACGTCCATCTTGCGGGCGTCACTGATATATTCTGCAACTTTGTCGGAATCCTTGCGCTCCACCGTTAAAAGCGCGGCCATAAATTGAACGGGGTAGTTTGCTTTGAGCCAGGCCGTTTGATAAGTGATCACGCCGTAAGCAGCCGAGTGGCTGTTGTGCACCACCAGGTCGTTGGCCACGAAGTTGTGCGTACCGGGCACTTCCAGGTCGTAGGTTTGCGCCTCGCCGGCTGGCTCAATGCTGACGATGGTGTCCCAGTACAGGTCATCCGAGCAGGCGTCCAGCAGGGCGGTGTCCTCGAAGAACTCGCCCAGGATCTGAATGGTCGTGCGGCGAAAGCCCTTCTTGTGGGCCCTGGGCGCGCCATACAGTTCCTTGGTACAGACGCCTGTGTGGGCCTCAATGTCACCCCAGCTCAGGCCGCTGGCCAGCTTGGCGCTCTGCACCCGCACCTTGATGCTGGCCGGCACCGTGTCCACCGTTTCGCGGCCCTGCGGCATACCCGCGTAATACGCGCGCAGGCCAGCCAGTTGCTCCTCGCGGCCCACCAGATGTGGCGCCACCACAGCCAGAAACTGGTCTATGGAGCGCCGCCCCACCAGATGCACGGTATAGCCGGTGCGGCCTGCCTTGTCCTGGCCGCGCGCGTAGCCGAAGTGCTTCTCGGTGACTTTGGCGACCATGCCCAGGCGCAGCAGCACGTGGGCCAGGTCATCGGCCAGCTGGCGCGACGAGGTGGCGGCGTAGGGCGTGGTGTTCCCCGGCCCGAACAGGAAGCCGTCGCCCGACCAGTAGCGGCCCACCAGCACGGCCAGCGAGGCGTTGTTCAGGCGAAAGGCGGCGGCAGGCAACGCCTTTTCAGTGGCCTTGACGCCCACCAGGCCCAGCTCCTCCAGCCACAGGCGCACGCCAGATTTACCGCCTGCGCTGCCGCGTACGCCGCTGCCCAGGTACACGTCGTGCACGTTCTGCCGCTCGGGGCGCAGCTTGACGCTGGGCTGGGTGTTCGGAAACTGCCCGGCCAGCGCCACCATGTCGGCCACCTGCGCTTCACTCTGCGAGTACAGGTACGCGCCGCAGGGGTGACAGGTGTTGCCCTCGGCCAGCACCCAGCCCAGCAGGCCCGCTTCGTAGTCAGGCCAGCTGTCGGTACCCAGTTCAGGCAGGCGGGCGGGCGCGGCAATCCGGTCGCCCGCCGTCAGGTCCTCCACGTTCCGCCAGCCGTCCAGCGTCAGCAGCGGGTGGTTGCCAGTGGCGGTCAGTTCGCGGCCCAGCGCGGTTCTTACCCTGAAGACAGGCTTGACGCCGTTGTCGAAGAACTGGCCGGTGGGCCGCAGTTCCAGGCGATACGCGGCGTTCACGCTGGGCAACTGGACCGGCTGGCCCTCCCGGTACAGGTCTTCCATGCGGCGCAGCTCGCCGCCCGCCACGGGCACACGGGTGTCGCCCGTCAAACATTTATTGAACCCGTAATTTGCAAATGCGTCCAGCAAATCAAAGAGTTTATTGCCTTCTTCTTTTAAAACGCCGTTCTTCTCTGCACCGTCCACGAAGATCTGGCGCTGCCGCTTCATCTCCTCGGCGTCCTTCTTGCCCATCGCTCGGCGCAGCAGGTCGGCGCCGCCTAAGCTGAAGCCCGCAACCTCCGAAGCAATCTGCATGATCTGCTCCTGGTACACGGGAATGCCGTAGGTTTCCGCCAGGATTTTCTCCAGATACCTGGCGCTGGCCGAGAACCCGTCGCGCACGTAGTCCACCTCTTCCAGGCCGTGGTGACGGCGAACGTAGGTGGGAATGTTTTCCATCGGCCCTGGGCGGTACAGCGCCGAGAGCGCGATGATGTCGGCCAGTCGGCGCGGCTTGAGGCGGCGGCTGGCGTCGGCAATCCCGGCCCCTTCCAGCTGAAAAACGCCCTTGGTGTCGCCCCGGCTCATCAGCTCGTAGGTCCGGGCGTCGTCGAAGGGAATGTTGTCGAAGGTGCCGTAGGTGTCCTCGAAGTCGGTGCCGGATTCCTTGAGGATGCGTTTGGCCTCGTCCAGAAAGGACAGGGTGCGCAGGCCCAGAAAGTC
The DNA here is from genome assembly GCF_003028415.1 of Deinococcus arcticus. Lineage (NCBI taxonomy): Bacteria > Thermotogati > Deinococcota > Deinococci > Deinococcales > Deinococcaceae > Deinococcus > Deinococcus arcticus. The sequence continues at coordinate 67,097 of NZ_PYSV01000010.1, read as the reverse complement.
CATCTTGATCAGGCCGATGTCCTCAACGGCCTTCATGTCGTACTGGCAGACCATGCCCTCGCCGCTGGTGTCGCGCATGACCGGCACGAGGTCAGTCAGCTGTGTCTTGCCAATCACCACGCCGGCCGCGTGCACCGAGGCGTGGCGGGTCAGCCCTTCCAGCTTCTGGGCAAATTCATAGGCTTCCAGCAGCTGCGCGTCCTCGGCCAGCATCTGCTGAATGTCCGGCACGGCGTCGCGCGCCTGCTCCAGGCTGTAGCTCTTGCCGAACTTGATGGGAATGAGCTTGCTGACCTTGTCCACCTTGGCGTATTCCAGGCCCATCACGCGCGCCACATCTTTCAGGCACGCCTTGCTGGCCATCGTTCCGAAGGTGGCAATCTGCGCCACCTTGTCCTCGCCGTATTTGTCCTGCACGTAGGCAATGACCTCACTGCGCCGCGCGTCGTTGAAGTCAATGTCGAAGTCGGGCATAGAGATGCGGTCGGGGTTCAGGAAGCGCTCGAACAGCAGCTCGAATTCCAGCGGGTCCAGGTTGGTAATCCGCATGGCATAGGCCACCAGCGACCCGGCGCCCGAGCCGCGCCCCGGCCCCACCGAAATGTCCTGATCCTTGGCCCAGTTGATGTAATCCGCCACGATCAGGAAGTAGTCGGGGAAGCCCATGTTGTTGATGACGCTCAGCTCGTACTCGGCGCGGCGCAGGATGACCAGGGCGTGGGCGTGGTGCGCGCGGGTGGTTTCCTCGTCAGGCTGGGCCGGGTCCAGTTCAATGCGGGTGTCGCTGTCTCTCTGGCTGGCCTTGCGGCAGTCCTCATGGGCGTAGGCGGGCAACTGGCCCGCTTCGGCCTCGGCTTCCATCAGCTCCAGCGCCGGGTACTTGGTGTACTTCTCGCCCGCCGCCTTGCCCCGGTCCTCCCAGACGCTACCCATAAAGGCGATCAGGGTCAGCAGGGTCTCGAGGTCGCAGGTGCGGGCATCGCAGCCCTTGACCCGGGCCAGCACGGCCGGCGCGTCCTCACCCAGCGCGGCCAGAGACCGCTGGGCGTAGTCGCGCAGCAGCCCTTCGGTGGCGTGACCCGGATACCGCTTGACCGTGCCCCGGTAGGTCTGCACCCGCAGTTCCTCGCGCATGGTGCGGCCCTCGGGAATGGGCAGCTCGGGCATCTGGTACACGCGCTTCTTGCCCACTGGCAGGTCCACATTGCACCACTCGGCAATCATGGCGGTGTTGTCAAAAGGCTCCTCGCCCCAGTCGGCCACCGGCAGGGCGCGCTGCATCTCCTCTAAGTCCTTCACATAGAACTCGTCGCAGGGAAACTTGAAGCGGTTCTCGTCGGCCAGGGTGGCTTTGGTCTGAATGGCCAGCAGCGTTTCGTGCGCAGTGGCGTCGGACTTTTTCACGTAATGGCCGTCGTTGGTGGCCACCAGCCCAATGCCCAGTTCCTGCGCCCAGGCCCTCAGGATGGGGTTGTTCTTCTTCTGCTCGGGCAGCCCGTGGTCCTGAATCTCAATAAAGTAGTTCTCGCCAAACAGCTCGCGGTACCACAGCAGCCGCTTTTTGGCGTCGTCCTCGCGCCCCTGCAGCAGCAGCTGCTGCACCTCGCTGCCCAGGCAGCCGGAAAAGGCGATCACCCCTTTGTGGTGCTCCTGCAGCAGTTCGTGGTCAATCCGCGGCTTGTAGTAATAGCCTTCCGTGTACCCCCGGCTGCTCAGGCGGCAGAGGTTCTGGTAGCCCTCGAAGTCGCGGGCCAGCAGCGTCAGGTGAAAGATGCCTTTCTCGCCGTCCTGCCCGCGCGTACGGTCGCGCCGGGTGCCCTGCCCGGGGACCACATAGGCCTCGTACCCGATGATGGGCTTGACCCCCATGCCGGTGGCGTAGTTGTAGAAATGCACCGCGCCGTGCATGTTGCCGTGGTCGGTCATGGCCAGGGCGGGCGTGCAGCCCTCAGGCGTGACCTCCTTGGCCCACTTCAGCAGGTCCTTGAGCTTGGCCGCGCCGTCCAGCAGGCTGTATTGCGTGTGCTGGTGCAGGTGGGCGAACTTCTTCGGCTTGCAGCAGGAGCCGTCGGGCAGGTGAAGATGGGGGGCAGCGGCGTCGGGGGCGGTCACCGCTTCAGGATAGGGCGAGGCCCAGAACGCTTCAGTGACGCCCGGGGGTTGACGGCCCTAGTCCTCGGGTGTCACCACCAGCAGGGTCTGAAACACCTGCCGACCCAGCCAGTCCGCCAGGGCCCGTGAGGCCGGGGGCACGGAGCCTGTTCGCTGCGCTGTGCGGCTCAGGAACAGCAGGCGGTGGTTCACGGGCACTTCCTGTGGCTCGTTCCCCCGGCGCACGCGCAGCGCCACGCGTTGATCCGCTCCAGCAAAACCGCCTCCCTGCCACACCTTCAGCGTCAGGGGGGGCGCTTCACGCCAGACGGGTTCCGGGCCGCTCCAGTCCACCCAGGCCCGCATGTGGTCGGTCCAGGCGTCCAGAAAGCGCTGCGGGTCCGGCTGCGCCGCCCTCGGGGAGAGAATGAAACAGCGGCTCTGTGCGGTGGTGAGGAGGGGCACCGCCGCGCAGTCCAGCTGAATCATGGGAAAACCTGGCAGCCGCACCGCTCTTGGCTCCAATTGCGCTTCGTCCTGAACCGCGGCGCCGACATCATTCATCCGGGCCGAGATTTGCGACTGCAGGCCAAACAGCCCCGCCATCGCCAGCAGAGGCACGCCGTAGCACAGCGCCAGTTTCCAGCGGGGCAGCGGGGGCAGCTCTGGCAGGTCGCGCAGCGCCGGGTTGCGCCACAGCTGCCACAGCGAGGGCACACGCCCGGCCTGCGCCCCCAGCTGGGCGTGCAGCGCGGCGGCCAGCACCAGAAAATTCAGCGTGCCCAGCGCCACCATCAGCTCTTCCAGAAACGCGGGCGGGCCCCCCACTCTGCCGGGTTCAAGGAACAGGGTGCCCAGCAGCAAGCCCGCCAGCACCATCAGCAGGGCAATGCAGACCTTCAGTACCCGCACTCCCGCCCGGCGGGGCCGCGCCACGAAATGCGGCGCCACCGGTTCCAGGGCTGGGCCGCTCATGGCGTCTCCAGACGAACGATGGACGGCGTGAGCTGCTGCGCCAGCCAGTCTTGCAGGGAGGATGACGGGGGCTGTTCAGGGCTGAAGGTCAGACCGAAGAAGGAGACCTCCACGCCACCCCCACGGCCCAGGGGAGGCGTCACGGGCACCGGCAGAGTTCCCATCATCAGGCCGCCGTTCCGGGACCGCTCGGCATTCACAGACCCGAACTGGTCGTTGAGTACCGCCAGGAGCTGGGGCCAGGCTGTCGGCCCATCGGCCATAACGCCCACACACCTGGCCGGGGCTTCGGAGGCATGGGGCGCAGGTGGGCAGGCCACGGGTTGCCAGCCCCGGCTTTGCAACACCTCACGGAGTTTAAGGGCGGTGGCCTGGGCCGTCACCGCTGGGTCGGTCCACGGCCGAATCAGCACCAACGCGGCGGCCACTGTCATCAGGCAAAGCCCCACAGGTACGTTGACCAGCCGGCGGGCCACCGGCCGCGTCAGGGGCGGGCGCACCTGGGGATGGGCCGGGTCCGGCGGGGTGCCGGGGGCCGCCGGCCAGTAGGCCTGCAGGAGGCTGCCCAGCGTCTGGCCCCACAGCGCAGCCACCGCCAGCGCCTGCAGGCCCAGCAGCATCAGGGCCACAGGCTCCGCAGGCCCGCTCCGGAGCGTGGCCCACAGCGACAGGCTCAGCAGCGCCGCCGCCAGCCCCGTGGAGCGGGCCAGCATCAACCCCTGCGGGCGCGGACGAGCCATGGCCCCAGTGTAGGGGGGCCCGGCGCTGCACGTTGCCGCACCTGCCCCAGCCCTCAGTCAGACTTCTGTAAGAGCCCTGTAACCCTGGTCCGCGCACCCTAAGGCATGAGACCAGGCCAGCTGGAGCTGCGCTGGGCGTACATGCTGTTCGCCCTGCTGGCGCTGGACAGTTTTCTGGTGGTGTGGCTGGTGCCGCGCCCGGAGGCCTTCTGGGTACTGGCCCCCCTGATCGCCGTGCAGCTGATTGCCGCGTGGCTGGCCCCGCGCGTGGTGCGCATGGTGCGTGGCCACCGCCTGTTGCAGGAATCCTACGGCGAAGAGCTGGCCTTTGCCCGGCAGCTGATGGAAAGCGTGGAGCACGGCCTGACGGTTACCGATGAAGACGGGCGCTTTGTGTACGTGAACCGCGCCTACGCCCGCATGCTGGGGGTGGCGCCCGAGCGGGTACTGGGGCGTACCCCGTTTGAATTCACGCTGCCCGAGGACCATGCCCGCCTGCAAGCGGCCCGCACCGAGCGCCGGGGCGGCCAGAGTTCGTCGTACCGCACGCGGCTGCGGCGGCCCGACGGGGTGCTGGTGGACGTGATTGTGACGGGCACGCCCCGCTGGCACGCGGGCCGCATCGTGGGCAATGTGGCGGCGGTGGTGCCGCTGGGCGAACTCAGCGAAACCTGAACCTCAGGTTGAGGGCACAGAAGCGCCCCTCCGGGCGTGGACAACCTGACTCTGGTCCACCCGCCCCCCGGCACAGACGGCCAGGGGCCTGCATCCGGCTGGCGTCGTCCATCTAAAGTTGAGCGCAATACACTCAACTCTATTGACACTCCTCAACTGTGGGCCTATGATGGATGGCAGTCAGAACTGCTGCCCATGGGGCGGCAAATCCCCACACTTACAGGAGTCAACATGCCCAAAGCCGTCGGAATTGACCTTGGTACCACCAACTCCGTGATCGCCGTGATGGAAGGCGGTCGCCCCGAAGTGATCGTGAACGCCGAAGGTGCGCGCACCACCCCCTCCGTTGTGGCCTACAAGGGCGACGAGCGTCTGGTGGGCCAGATTGCCCGCCGTCAGGCCGCGCTGAACCCGGCCGCCACCCTCTTTGAAGTCAAGCGCTTCATCGGCCGCCGCTGGGACGAAGTGAAAGAGGAAGCCGCGCGCAGCCCCTTTACGGTCAAGGAAGGCCCTGGCGGCTCCGTGCGCATTGAAGTGAACGGCAAGGACCTGGCCCCGGAGCAGGTCAGCGCCGAGGTGCTGGGCAAGCTGGTGCAGGACGCCAGCGCCAAGCTGGGCGAGAAAATCAAGGACGTGGTGGTCACCGTGCCCGCGTACTTCGACAACTCTCAGCGTGAAGCCACCAAGCAGGCCGGCGAGATTGCAGGCCTGAACGTGCTGCGCGTGATCAACGAGCCCACCGCCGCCGCGCTGGCCTACGGCCTGGAGCGCAAGGGCAACGAGACCGTGCTGGTCTTCGACCTGGGGGGCGGCACCTTCGACGTGACCATCCTGGAACTGGGTGACGGCGTCTTCGAAGTCAAGTCCACCTCCGGCGACACCCACCTGGGCGGCGCGGACTTTGACCAGCGCATCGTGGACTGGCTGGCGGGCGAGTTTCAGAAGGACAACACCTTTGACCTGCGCAAGGACAAGCAGGCCCTGCAGCGCCTGATCGAAGCCTCGGAAAAGGCCAAGATCGAGCTGAGCAATGCCAGTGAGACCACCATCAGCCTGCCCTTTATCACCTTTGACCCCGAAACCCGCACCCCCATGCACCTGGAGCGCACCCTGTCGCGCGCCAAGTTCGAGGAACTGACCGCCGACCTGCTGCGCCGCGTCCGCAAGCCCGTGGAGCAGGCCCTGGCCGACGCCAAGCTGGACGCGGGCAAGATTGACGAGGTGATTCTGGTGGGCGGTTCCACCCGTATTCCCGCCGTCAAGCGCATCGTGCAGGAGATCGTGGGCAAGACCCCGAACGAGTCCGTGAACCCCGACGAGGCTGTGGCGCTGGGCGCCGCCGTGCAGGCCGGGATTATCCAGGGCGACGCCTCGCTGGGCGACATCGTGCTGGTGGACGTGACCCCGCTGACGCTGGGCGTGGAGGTCAAGGGCGGCATGATTGCCCCGATGATCACCCGCAACACCACGGTCCCCGCCAAGAAGACCGAGATCTACACCACCGCCGAGAACAACCAGCCCGGCGTGGAGATCAACGTGCTGCAGGGCGAGCGCCCCATGGCCAACGACAACAAGTCGCTGGGCCGCTTCAAGCTCGAAGGCATTCCGCCCATGCGCGCCGGCACGCCGCAGATCGAAGTCACCTTCGACATTGACGCCAACGGCATCCTGCACGTCACGGCCAGGGAAAAGCAGAGCGGCAAGGAAGCCAGCATCCGCATCGAGAACACCACCACACTGGACAAGGGCGATGTGGAGCGCATGGTCAAGGAAGCCGAGCAGAACGCCGAGGCCGACAAGAAGCGCCGCGAGCGCGTCGAGAAGCGCAACAACCTTGACAGTCTGCGCGTGCAGGCCCTGGGCCAGATTGAGGAGCAAGGGGGCGCGGCTCAGGATGCCAAGGACAAGCTCAAGGCCGCCGCCGACGAGGCCGAGGAAGCCGTGAAGGCCGACGACGACGCCAAGATTGACGCCGCCCAGAAGCGGCTGGAAGAGGAACTGCGCGCCTTTATGACCGCCGCGCAGGCGGGCAGCCAGGGGCAGGACGCCGGCGCCGGTGCCCCGGGCCAGCCCCAGGCGAGCAAGGCCGACGACGACGTGATTGACGCGGACTTCAAGCCGGCTGAGTAAACGCGCGTCCTCCGCAAGACACACCACCCCAGGGGAGAGGACGGCCAGCGCGCCGCCTCTCCCCGCCGCTTCTCCACTACTCTGAATCCAATGTTCCGCAAGCGAGGCCCCAAAATGACTGATGAGCACAAACCCGGCGACACCGACCCGTCCACCGCAGAAGCCAAGACCATTGATGCCGACACCGGCCTGGACCTTCCCGAGACCGATACCGACAACATGGAAGAGGACGCCGACACCATGTTTGCCGGCCTGAACGACATGGACGAGGGCATGCTGGGCCAGGTGCAGGAGATGATGGCCAAGCTGGGGCGCGCCGACGAGCTGGAAAAGGAAAACGCCGAGCTCAAGGGCCGCCTGGCCCGTCTGGCCGCCGACTTTGAAAGCTACCGCCGCCGCACCCAGGACGACGTGCAGGCCGCGCAGGGGCAGGGCGTCAGCAAGGCCGCCGAGGCCCTGATGCCGGTTTACGACGACCTGGACCGCGCCGTGACCATGGGCGCCGCCGATCCCGCCAAGCTGATTCCCGGCATGCAGGCCGTGCAGGGCAAGGTGCTGGGCGTGTTTGCTGGCCTGGGGCTGGAAGCCACGGGCAAGGAGGGCGAGGCCTTTGACCCCCAGTGGCACGAGGCGCTGCAGGTGGTGCCCGGCGACGAGGACGACGTTATCGTGCAGGTGTACCAGCTGGGCTTCCGCATGGGGGACCGCCTGGTGCGCCCGGCGCGCGTGGTCGTGAGCAGGAAAGGGTGAGGGGGAACCGTTGATGGGTGATGGAGAAGGGCAGGAGCGTCAGCCATCAACGGCGCCGCGTGATCCCCTGCACGGCGTGACGCTGGAACGGCTGGTCACGCACCTGCACGATGAATACGGCTGGGAAGAACTGGGCCGCCGCATTCCGGTGAAGTGCTTTCAACAGAGCCCCAGCGTGGGCAGCAGCCTGAAGTTTCTGCGCAAGGTGGGCTGGGCACGCGAACAGGTGGAAGGCGAGTACCGCCAGCTGGTGCGCCGCGAGGACGCCAACCCGCTGATTGCCGCCCTGAAAGCCGGAACGCTGGCTGCGGACCTGAAGGCCCCGAGCCAGACCCGGGCCCACGAGGCCCTGGGCTGGGCGCTGCGCCACGGCCAGCCCGAGGAGGCGCTGCGCACCCTGCTGGGCTTCGTGCAGGACGTGTCCTTCTGGCCCGAGCGCGAGAAATTGCCGCTGCTGAACCTTGCCATTGACCGGGACGCACCGCCCACGTTTATCCGCGAGCTGCTGAAAAAGGGCGCCAACGTGAACGACCCCCGGTACTGGCTGCCCCTGCTGCACACCGTGGATGTGGAGGGGCTGGCCTACCAAACCGGCCGCCGCGCTCCCCGCACCGATGTGCTGGACCTGCTGCTCGCGCACGGCGCCGACCCGGAGGCCAGCGACAAGCGCGGCCACACCGCCCTGGAAATGGCCCGCGCCTACGGCCTGAAAGCCGTCCTGAACAAGCTGGGCCCGGCTGCCCCCTAGCCCCTTCGACCCACCGACTGAAAGGAGGTGTTATGGCCTACAAGGAGTATTACGACGTGCTGGGCGTGTCGCGCGGCGCGTCCGACGCGGATATCAAGAGTGCCTACCGCAAGCTGGCCAAGCAGTACCATCCCGACAAGAACGCCGGCGACGAGAAGGCCGCCGAACGCTTCAAGGAGATTGGCGAGGCGTACGCCGTGCTCTCCGACCCGGAAAAGCGCAAGGTGTACGACCAGTTTGGTCACACCGGGCAGGTGCCCCCCGGCTACGCGGGGCCCGGCGCGGGCGGATTTCAGGGCGGGGACTTCTCGGGATTTGATCCGGGGCAGTTCAGCGACTTTTTCCAGGGCCTGTTCGGCGGCGGTGGGCGGCGTGGGGGCGGCGCGGGCCCCGGCTTCCAGGGCGCCCAGGTCAACCTGGAGGACCTGCTGGGTGGCTTAGGCGGCGCCGGACAGGGCCGCCGCTTCGTGCAGAACGTGGAAGGCGAGCTGCAGGTGACGCTGGAAGAGGCCTTTCACGGCAGTGACGAGGTCATCAACGTGGACGGCAAACGCCTGTCGCTGCGCGTGCCCGCCGGCACCCGAGACGGCGCCCGGCTGCGGCTGGCGGGCCAGGGCCCCGGCGGCGGCGACGTGCTGCTGACCATCCGTGTGCTGGAAGACGCCCGTTTTGACCTGGACGGCGACCACCTGAGCACCAGCGTGGACGTGCCGGCCCCGGTGGCGGCCCTGGGCGGCGACGTGACGGTGCAGACGCTCTCCGGCAAGGGGAACCTGAGCGTGCCGCCGGGCAGCAGTGGCGGGCGCCGCATGCGGCTGCGTGGGCAGGGCTGGCCCCGCAAGGACGGCACGCGCGGCGACCTGTACGTGAAGCTGAACGTGACCGTGCCCGCGCAGCTGAGCGAGGAACAGAAAGAGCTGTACCGCCGGCTGCGCGATCTGGGCTAGGCAGGCGCCAGGGCCACGGCAGCGGGCCACCCCCCACAGACTCTCGGGGTGGCCCGCTGCCCTGTCGTCAGATGGTCGGCTGGCTGATGCCCTGCAGCGCCTGCTCGTCGGCGCCGCCGGAGGTCCGGGTGGCGAGGTCGCCCAGGCTCACGATGCCCACCACCTGGCTGTTCTCGGTGACGGGCAGGCGACGCACCTGGCGCTGGGCCATCTGGCGGGCCGCGTCCTGCACGTCGGTGCCGGCGTCCAGGGTGAACACGCTGCCGGTGGCGTAGTCGCTGGCCACGCTGCCCAGGTCGTGCCCGTAGGCCACGGCGCGCACCACGATGTCGCGGTCGGTGATGATGCCGCGCAGCGTCTCGCCGTCCATGATCAGCACGTTGCCAATGTCCTGCTCACGCATCAGGGTGGCGACTTCCTTCAGGGTGGCGCGGGGGTCGGTGGTGGTGAGGTCGCGGGTCATGATGTCTTTGAGGGTCGGCATACCCCGAAGGTAAAAGGCGCCCAGCAGAGCCGCATGGGAAAACGAAAAAGGCCAGCCGCAGAAACCCTACAGCCCGCCTTGAGGGAAAGGGCGCCTCTGGACAGCGAGCAGCCCATTCTCTTCTGGGGCCGCAAACGGAGCATCTCCCGGCTGCCTGCGGCTGTGCCAGTCACTCCTTTCACAACAGAGCCGCCCCGGGGTATCCCTGAGGCGGCCTCTGTGCCCAGACTGCTGCTCTTACTTCATCAGCCAGTCAAAGGCGGTCTTCATCAGGATGGTGCGGCTGTTGGGTGTCAGGCCCTCCAGCCCGAAGCCCATGGTCACGGTGCGGTACTTGCCCGCGTCGTTCGCCACGATGGCCCCGGCGTTCTCGCCCGCATTCTGGGCACTCACGCGCGGCTGGTTGCGGTTCTGGGCCTGGGTATTGCCGCCCAGAATCTGGTTCAGGATGCCGCCGATCAGGTTGGCCGCGATCTGCTCCACCAGTCCGCGTGGGTCCTGCACCTTCTGGGCGGCGCGGTTGCGGTTGGGGTCCACGCGGATGCTCTGGGCAGTGATGGTGCCCGCCGTGGCGTTGGCCGTGCCCCACGAAGCCACCACGCTGCTGCCGCCCTGGTCGGCAATTACATCGGGGTAGTACTGGTTGCCTGCGCTGCCCTGGGCGTTCAGGGTAAAGGCCGTGTTGCCAAAGGCCCCGCGGGTCACGAACTTGGCCTGCCCGCTGCTGTCGGCCACAAAGCGCGTCTTCAGCACGCTGGTGTAAAAGGCACTGGTGCCGATGTCATAGCCAATGTCCTGGCCAGTGATCAGCAGGTTGCCGCCGCCGTCCACATACTGGCGCAGCAGGTTCTGGTCAGCCGCCGTGATGGTGTTCTGATACTGCTCCCCCGTGGCCCACACCACGATGTCAGCGCGCCGCATCTCGCTCAGGGGCACGGCGCCCTGGCTCTGGGTGTTCCACACAAAGGCCCCGCCGCTCACCGCGTTCGCCTTGATGGCCTCACGCAGCGCGTTCGTGACGTCGGCGCCCTGGCCCATATCGTCATCGACCAGCAGCACGCGCGGTTTCTTGCCGCTGCTGGGCGGGGTGGGTGCCGGTGCAGGCGGCGTGGGCGCGGGGGCCGCGCCGGGGCGGTCCTTGATAAAGCAGCCCTTGCGCTGGCCCGGGGCAGGGTCGCGGCCCCATTCGGCCACGGTGCAGTTAAAGCCGTCGGTGCCAATCCCGGTCAGGTACTTGCCGGCCGTGCCGAAGGCGGCGTCCTTCTGGCCACTGAAGTCGCACTTGCTGCCCTCAATGGCGCACAGGGTGTAGCCGGCCGGGCCCGTGGGGGCCGCCGGCGGCGTGGGAGCAGGTGGCGTGGGCGCAGGAGGGGTCGGCGCCGGGGGCGTGGGGGCGGGTGGTGTGGGCGCAGGCGGGGTGGGCGCAGGAGCGGCGCCCCCCACGCCCAGCTTGCCCAGAGCGCCGGGCACACTGATCAGGCCGTAGCCCACGTTGTTGTTCTTGCTGCCCGCATTGCTGGCGCTGGTGTACAGGGCGTTCTTGATCGCGTCCACGCCCGCGCCGGGTTTGGCCGAGAGCATCAGCGCCACAGCGCCCGCCGCGATGGGGCTGGCCTGAGAGGACCCGCTCAGAGCGCCGTACTGCCCATTGGGAAAGGCGCTGGTGATTTCCACCCCGGGCGCGGCAATGTCGGGCTTCACGAACACGCCCTTGATCGTGCTGTTCCAGTTCACCGGGCCACGACTGCTGAAGGAGGCCACCTGCCCGTTGCGGTCCACAGCGCCCACGCCAATCACATCGGGAATGTTGCCGGGGCTGCCAGTGCTGGCCGGAGAGGGACCGAAGTTACCGATAGCGAAGACCGGCACCACGCCTGCCTGCAGCATGTTCTGCACGGGCACGATGAATTCATCAAAGGTCCCGGGAATACCCAGGCTCATGTTCACCACGTCGGCGCCGTCGTCGGTGGCCGCGTTGTTGTCGGGGTCCAGCACGTACTGCATACCGGCGATCACCTGGGCGAAGGTGCCCTCGTTGTTCGGCAGCACCAGCGCGCTGATAACTGTGGCGCTGGGGGCCACGCCGACGGTGTCGCCCACCAGCAGGCCCGCTGTGTGGGTGCCGTGGTTGGTGGTGTCGCGGGTGGCCGCGCCCTGCACCCGGTCACCGGCCGCGTTGAATTCAGCGAAGGCCCGCACCTTGCCGTTCAGCTGGGGGTGGCCCGCGTCAATCCCGCTGTCCAGGTGCCCAATTTTCACGTTCTGACCCTTGAAACCGGCGGCCCACGCCTGCGGGGCGCCGATCTTGGCCAGGTGCCACGCCTCGCCGGGGGCCGCCGCAGCGGCGCTCAGGGCCACAGCGCGCTGCGGCTTGGGAATCTGCACCTTGAAGTTCTCGAACACGTCCGAGACAAAGGGCAGCAGGGCCAGGGCGCGCGCCTGCACCGGCGTCAGGGGCAGGTAGATGCTCTGGTCCAGCCACAGTTCCGTGACCTTGCCGGAATTGATGGCCTGCTTCACGAAGCCCGCTGCCGGCCCCAGCTGGGCCAGGCGGCTGTTCAGCTGCCCGCGCAGGTTCTTGAACTGGGCCCGGCCCCGCTCGTCGTTGGCGAACTGAAAGCGCACAATCACGCCCACGGGCGTCTGGTCGCCCTGCTGCGCGCGCTGCAACAGGGTGGGCGACAGGCGCCCCGCGTGGGCCTGGGACAGCCCTCCCAGGGTCAGGGCCGCGCCCAGCATCAGCAGATTCCTCTTCATGTCGCCCAGGGTAGGCGCCGCGCCGTGACGTGCCCTGAAGAGAAGGTGAGGACACCTTGACCTGCGGTCAGGCGGGCATCAGGGCCAGCCCAGGGCCCGGGTGCCTCAGGGCCGGGTGTATTCGACGATCAGCTCGCCCACATTCAGCTTGTAGTCCAGCATGCTGTTACGCGTGTAGGCCAGCACAATTCGCCCGCTGTTCAGCTGCAGCAGGCTGAGGGTGCCGTTCACGGCGCGCCCCGCACTGCCGTTGCCGAAAATGCGCCACTGAAAGCCGGTGCGCACTTCCAGGCCCCGGCTGGGGTCGTCGTTGGGCGGCACGCTGACCGGCCGGGCACTGAAGCCTTCTGGCGAGCGCATCTCGCCGGTTTTCAGGTCAACACTCACGCCGCGCAGCACCCCATTCATGGAGGGACCGTCCCCAAACGTCACGCGGCCAGCGTCACGTGTGACCGACAGGCGGAAGGTCTTGCCCGTGGAGGCCAGCGTTTCCTGAAACACCACGTATTTCTTGAATTCCTCACGGGTGATATTCAGGCGCTCGTCGTACACCGGTGGCACGCCACGCGCGGCGCTCACGGCGATCTGGCGCAGGACTGCCGGGTCGCCGCCCACGCTGGCTACCCGCAGTTCCAGTTGCACTGTCGAGATGCTGGAGCGGCGCGTGAGCAGGGTCACCGGCTGCGCCGTCTGGGGCAGCAGGGCGCTCAACCTGGTCAGCAGTGAGGGGGCCAGCGGTGAGGGTACAGGGGCCGAGGACGCCCCGAAGCCGTATCCGGCCACCAGCAGGCCAGACACAAGAGCAGTTGCACAGAGGGGCCGGGCCAGCGTCATGCACTGGCGAGCATAGCCCTGGCGGGTGAGAATTCCCCGTTGCCGGGCGGCAGAATCATGAAGCGTCCATCAGGTGGGCGTCAGCTCGGCCTGGGGCCCGGCCGCACACAGCAACGCGCCGGCCCCCAGGATCAGGGACCGGCGCGCACAGGGGTTTGAAGGGCCTCACCCCTCCCCCAGTCCAACGTTTCAGACAAACCCGGAGAGCGGCTTTGCAGCGCGGGCATGAGCATCACGTCCCTCCGGGCGTGGCATCGGCACATTGGAACAGAGCCGATGTGTTGGCAGAACAGACGGCAGTCTGTATCAGAACCGCGCCGAACCGTTTCCATTTCCGGGGTGAGGCACGTTGTTCGTCACTCGCTCTGCGGCGCCGCTGTCCCAGCCCGCCCGGTCGGCCGGGGGATCAACAGCGAGGGAATAAACAGCTGCGGTTCAGGCCTTGCCCACGCTGCCCAGCACAGTCAGTTTGTGCTCCACGATCTGGCTCATCAGGTCGCGGGCGGGGCCAAAGATCTTGCGGGGGTCGAACTCTTTGGGGTTGGCGTTCAGGGCTTCGCGGATGGCCACGGTGCTGGCCAGACGCAGGTCGGTGTCCACGTTCACCTTGGCAATGCCGTGGCCGGTGGCGCGCTGCAGGTCCTCGTCGGCAATGCCGGCCGCGTCGCCAATCACGCCGCCGCCGGTGCGGAATCGCTCCACGATCTCGGCGGGCACGCCGCTGGAGCCGTGGGCCACCAGCGGAATGCTGGTGAGCTGCGCAATCTTCTCGATGCGCGCGTGGTCAATGAAGGGGCGGCCCTTGCCCTTGTATGCGCCGTGGCTGGTGCCAATGGCAATGGCCAGGTAGTCGGTGCCGGTCTGCTCGATAAACTGCACGGCTTCCTCGGGGTCGGTCAGGAAGGCGTCTTTCTCGTCCACCACGATGTGCTCTTCAATGCCGCCCAGGCGCCCCAGCTCGGATTCCACGCTGATGCCCATGGCGTGCGCAGCTTCCACCACGCGCCGGGTTTCCTTGACGTTCTCCTCGAACTGGTGGTGCGAGGCGTCAATCATGACGCTGGTAAAGCCCATCTTGATGGCCTTGAGGGCCGATTCGTAAGACGAGCCGTGATCCAGGTGCAGCGCCACCGGCACGGTCGCGCGCTGGGCAAGGTCAATGACGATGTTCGCCAGATCCTGCCCGCCGTACTTGATGGCGCCCTCGCTCATCTGCACCATCACGGGGCTGCGCAGCTTCTCGGCCGTGTGGATGATCGCCTGCGTGATCTCCATGTTGTTCGTGTTGAACGAGGCCACGCCGTACTTGCCAGCGCGGGCGGGAACCAGGATGTCGTTACCAGTGACGAGCATGGGAGTGCCTCCTTGGGGCGCGGTGGTCCGGCGGGTGCCAGGGGCGGCCGGAACCGGACTGGGCCAGAAACCATGTTCACGGGCCAGCGGGGGAGGGGCGGGCGCCTGATCCCCACGCGGGCCACTGTGAGCGCCCCCACTTTACTGGCTTGCGCGGCCCGGTGCCCCGGGGCGTCCACACGACCGGGCGGGGGGGCCAGCGCGCCGGGCGTAGCATGGACTCCATGAGCCGCCCCCCTGCCGCGTTTGACCCGGCCAGCGCCCTGTCGCGCCGGGCCCGCACCATGAATGCCAGCGCCATCCGCGAGATTCTGAAAATCACCCAGCGCCCGGACGTGATCTCGTTTGCCGGGGGCCTGCCAGCGCCGGAACTGTTTCCCATTGAGGAGGTTCGCGCGGCCACGAACGCGGTGCTGGACCGCGCGGGCGCGGCGGCGCTGCAGTATTCCACCACCGAGGGCCACCCGCCGCTGCGCGAGTGGATTGGCGCGCAGGCCGGCATTCCCGCCAGCAACGTGCAGATTGTGACCGGCAGCCAGCAGGGGCTGGACCTGCTGGGCAAGGTGCTGCTGGACGAGGGCGACACCGTGCTGGTGGAAGCCCCCACCTACCTGGGCGCGCTGCAGTCATTTCAGCCGTACCTGCCGCGCTACGTGCAGCTGCCCACCGATGACGGCGGCATAGACGTGGACGCCCTGGAAGAGGTGCTGAAGCGGGAACGGGCCAAGCTGCTGTACGCCGTTCCCAACTTCCAGAACCCCACCGGGCGCACCCTGAGTGCCGAGCGCCGGCAGCGTCTGGTCGAGCTGACGGCGCAGTACGGCGTGCTGGTCATTGAGGATGACCCCTACGGCCAGCTGCGCTTTTCGGGCGAGGCGGCCCCCAGCCTCTACGAACTGGGCCTGCAGCTGCACGGCGACCCGGACCGCAACCATGTGGTGTATTCCAGCTCGTTTTCCAAGACCCTGGCCCCGGGTCTGCGCGACGCCTGGGTGCAGGCCGCCGCGCCGATCATCGCCAAGCTCATTCAGGCCAAGCAGGGCTCGGACCTGCACACGCCCACCCTCAACCAGATGATCATGGCCGAACTGGTGCACGACGTGTTGCCCCGCCAGATTGAGCGGGTGCGCCGGGCGTACGGCGAGCGGGCACAGCACATGCTGCGGGCCATGCAGGCACACTTTCCGGCCGGGGTGGAGCACACCACGCCTCAGGGCGGCATGTTCCTGTGGCTCACGCTGCCGGGGGGCGTGAACACCGAGGCCCTGCTGCCCCGCGCTGTGGAGCGCCAGGTGGCCTACGTGCCCGGCCGCCCCTTCTACGCCCTGGGCGGCGGCGAGAACACCATGCGCCTGAGCTACTCCAACGCCACGCCGGCGCAGATCGACACCGGCATTCGCGCCCTGGGGGGGCTGCTGCAAGAGGCGCTGACCGCATGACCCGGGCCACACCCGGCGTGCTGGCCGAGGTCCAGCGTGAACGTCAGCGCCAGGAGGCCAGGTGGGGTGAGCAGAACCTGGACCCCGCCGTGTGGCTGATGGTGCTGGGTGAAGAGGTGGGCGAGGCGAACAACGCGGCGCTGGAGCACCTGTTCACCCAGTTCGACAAGCAGGCCGACCTCCGCGGGGCACGCAGCCTGGACGATTACCGCGCCGAATTGATTCAGGTGGCGGCAGTGGCGGTCTCGGCGGTGGAAAGCCTGGACCGCCAGCGGGCGCGGGCCGAACAGGCGCAGGGCCCGGCAGCGGCCCCCAGCCCGGGATAGGCCCGGTTCACCGCCGGCCTGTCCCCCGCCCCCGCACTTGGGCCAAGGCCCCCTCCCCTTCTACACTGGCAGCCATGAGCCCCACCGCGCCCCTGGGCGTCTTTGATTCCGGCGTGGGTGGCCTGAGCGTGCTGGCCGAACTGCGCCGCGCGCTGCCGGGCCAGGACCTGCTGTATCTGGCCGACACCGCCCACGTGCCCTACGGCGCCCGGTCCGACGAGGACATCCGCACCCTGACCGACCGCGCGGTCACGGCGCTCCATGGCCTGGGCGCCGGCGCGGTGGTGGTGGCGTGCAACACCGCCTCGGCCTTCAGCCTCGCGCACCTGCGCGCCCGCTTTGACATGCCCATCATTGGGCTGGTCCCGGCGGTGAAACCCGCCGTGCAGGCCACGCGCAGCGGTGTGGTGGGCGTGCTGGCCACCCCCGGCACCCTGCGCGGCACCCTGCTGGCCGACGTGGTGCGCGAATGGGCCGGGCCGGCGGGCGTGCGGGTGCTGAACGCGGTCAGCACCGAGCTGGTGCCCCTGGTGGAAGCGGGCAAGGCGGACCATGACCAGACCCGGGCCGTGCTGCGCGAGGTCCTGACCCCGCTGGTACAGGCGGGGGCCGACCAGCTGGTCCTGGGCTGCACGCACTACCCCTTTCTGGCGCCCAGCATCCGCGCCGAATTTGGCACCACCTTCGCCCTGCTGGACAGCGGCGCGGCGGTGGCGCGGCACACCCGGCGCGTGCTGGACGGCGCCGGGCTGCGCGCGCCGGACACGGCCTCAGGCAGAGTGCGCTACTTCGTAACCGGCGACCCGGCACGCTCGGCCCCCGTGTTCGCCGCACTGCTGGCAGCAAACATGCACAATGGAGCAGAACTCCACCGGGCCCCCGCGCCCAGAATCGAGCGCCTGCACCCATGACTGCCCCCCAATCCAGCAAGTTTCCCGCCCGCGAGGGCCGCGACCCCCTCACCCCCCGGCCCGTCACCGTCAAGCGCGGCGTGAATCCGCACGCCCCGGGCAGCGCCCACCTGATCATGGGCCGCACCGAGATCCTGGCTACCGTGACCCTGGAAGAAAAGCCTGCCCCCCACATGCGCGGCAAGAAAGAAGGCTGGCTGACAGCCGAGTACTCCATGCTGCCGCGCGCCACCACAGATAGGCAGGCGAGAGAGCGCAACCTGCAAAATGGGCGTCGCTACGAGATCCAGCGCCTGCTGGGCCGGGCGCTGCGCGCAGGGATGGACCTGCGCTTCTTTCGGAACCAGACCCTGTACGTGGACTGCGACGTGCTGGTGGCCGACGGCGGCACCCGCGTAGCCAGCATTCTGGCCGGGCACGCCGCCCTGCACGACTTCTGCGACCGACTGATTCAGAAGGGGCAGCTGACCGACTGGCCTATTGCCCGCAATGTGGGGGCCATCAGCGTGGGCCTGCTGGGCGACGAGGTGCGCGTGGACCTGGATTACCAGGAGGACAAGGCCGCCCGCGCCGACCTGAACGTGGTGGCCACCGACGCCGGCCTGATCGTGGAGGTGCAGGGCGGCGCCGAGGAAGGCGCCCTGACCCACGAGGAATATGTGCGCCTGCTGTCCACCGGCACCGCCGCCGTGCAGGACGTGATGCGCGAGATCACCCGGCAGCTGGCGGTGATTCAGGGGCTCTGAAGACGGCCCTGAGGCGCCCTGCGCTACACTCCGGGGCAGTTCAAAGGAGGGCACACGGCATGAGCGTGACGAGATTCATCGGGCGGGCGCTGCTCGCAAGCATCTTTATCAAAAGCGGCCTGGACCACCTGCAACACCCCGAACCCATCGTGCGCGCCGCGCGCGGCGCCGAGGTGCCCGAACCCGAACTGGCCGTCAAGGTCAACAGCGGCGTGATGGTCGGCGCCGGCGCCCTGCTGGCCCTGGGCGTGGCCCCACGCGTCAGCGCCACGGCCCTGGCCGCCAGCCTGATTCCCACCACTGTTATTGGCCACCCCTTCTGGGACAAGGAAGGCAAGGAGCGCGCGCAACAGCAGACCCAGTTCCTGAAAAATCTGGCGCTGCTGGGCGCGCTGCTGTACCTCACTGGGCGGGAGTAAGCGGGAGTAATACGGCTTCCGAAAAATTCCGTAACACATTATGGAATTTTTTCGACCAGAGGGCGCAGGAACAAATGCGGATTTCCGGGAATTGGGCTGGAACAGCGCCGAAGGCGGGGAACATCCCCCTTCTTCCCGGATGTTCCGGAAATGGACGGCAGTCCGTATAAGACGGACTCGGAGAGCGGCTTCGCAGCGCGAGCAGGAGCAACACGTCCCTCCGGGGATGGCGCCGGCACATTGGAACAGAGCGGATGTGTCGGCAGAACAGACGGCAGTCCGTATAAGCCGGGCCAGGAGCCGCCAAGAAGTCCAAGTCCAGGGGTCGAGACTGTCATGGTCCCGGCCCCTGCGGCGGTTTACAGCACGCGCAGGCGGTAGAAGATCCCCGCCAGGGTGCCGGCCAGGGCCACCGCCAGCGCCAGCACAATCCAGATGCCGTTGGGGTTCTCGGCGAAGGGAATGGGCACGTTCATGCCAAAAATGCTGGTGACCAGGGTAGGAATGGCCACCAGAATGGTCGTCACGGTCAGCACCTTGACCACCTGATTGACGTTGTTGGAAATGACGCTGGCAAAGGCGCCTGCCATGCTGGTCAGAATGTTACTGGCGATACTGGCCATTTCGATGGCCTGCAGGTTCTCGATGAGCACGTCGTCCAGCAGATCGCTGTCTTCCTCGTACATCTCGAAAATGCGGTCACGCTTGACCCGCTCCATCATGGCCTCGTTGGCTTTCAGGCCGGTCAGGAAGTACACAAGGCTCTTTTCCAGCTTCAGCAGGTTCAGCAGTTCGCGGTTCTGCTGGCTGTTCTCCAGCTTGTCCTCAATCGTGTCCACGCGCTTGTTGATCTGCCGCACGTCAATCAGAAAGCGCTGGGCGTTGCGCAGGAACAGCTGCAGCGTCAGGCGGTTTTTCTTGACGGTGCTCACCCGGCGCACCAGCCCGCTGAGCACGTCCTTGACCACCGGATTTTCCGGCAGCGCGCACACCGTTACCAGACAGTGGTCGGTGTGCAGAATCCCCAGCGGCACCGTGTCGTAGGGAATATCGCTGTCCTCGGCCAGTCGGTAGCTCGTCTGCATGATGATCAGCAGGTGCCCGTCCTCGCGCTCGAAGCGGGAGCGTTCATCCGGGTCCAGGGGATAACTCAGGTAATCCAGGTCCAGGCCGGTGTCCCGGCTGACCCGGGCCAGTTCTTCCGGGCTGGGATCGGCGGCGTTGATCCAGCAGCCGTCCACGTAATGGTCCAGCGTGGTGAGCTTTCCGCCGACGCTGCGGTAGTACGTCAGCATGCGGGCCTCCGGGCGGGCAGGACCAGGGGGCCCAGCTTTTCAGCAGGCCCTGGGGGGGTGGGGCACAGACCGGGCAGGTGGCCACCGCGCCAAGGAAAACTTTTCAGGGTGCAGCACAGCAGGGAACGGCGCATGACGCGACCTCCAGAAGCAGAAGAAAGACTCGCAGGGGTCGGGCCAAACTGGGCGGTTCGCCGTCCAGGGTAAAGGGTTCTGGGCTCACGTCATCACCTCCCCTGTGCGTCACAGGCACACGCGCGCCGGTTCGGGCGCAGCGCTGCCATGCTAGCCCCGCCGGGCGCGTGTCAGCAAGGGGCACGGCAACGGCCCTCCCCAGCGGGTGGGAAGGGCCGGCGCCAGCGCGCGCGTTACAGGCCGAAGTGAACGCGGTTTTTCACGATGAAGTCTTCCTCGCCGCCGGGCACGTCCTCCTCGGGGAAGATGGCGCTGACCGGGCAGGCAGGCACGCACGCACCGCAGTCAATGCACTCGTCGGGGTGAATGACAAACTGGTCTCCCCCGTCATAAATGCATTCCACCGGGCAGACCTCGGTGCAAGCCTGGTCCTTGACACCGATGCAGGGGCTAACGATCACGTGAGGCATGGGGGACAGTATGCACACGCTGCGGGGCCGCCGCAAGGGCGAAACCCCACAGGATGCCTGGACGTTTTTCACGTTCAGGCGCGCAAAACCGACCCCGCAGCTCAGGATTGGAACGCGGTTCAGGCTGGCAGGTTCAGGTGGCGCTCCACCAGTTCCAGGTCGCTGTCCTTGTCCACATCGGTGCCCACCGCCGCGTGCGGCGTGACCAGCGCGCGGGCCGTGACCCCCAGCAGCCCCGAGACCCGGGCTTCCAGCTGCGCCACACTCAGGCGCCCGGTAACCAGCCGCAGCAGAATGCCGGGCCCAATCAGGGCCGCCAGCCGCAGCGGGGCCTTGCGGGCAGCCAGCACCTCGCGCAGCCGGGGCAGAAACTGCCCGATCAGCGCCGGGTCCAGCAGGAACAGGTTGCCGCCCGTGAACACCCCGTCTTTCAGGCGGGCGTAGGTGCGTTTCACGCCGGGAAAGGCCGCCTCGCAGGCGTCGCGGCGCACCACGGGATACACCAGCGCGGCGTCTCCCGGGGCCGCGTGCAGCACGTCGCGCACCTGAGCGGCGGTGAGCAGCGGAATGTCGGCCGTGACCACCAGCACCCGTTCCCCGGGCCGCAGTCCAGCCGCCCGCAGCGCCTCCACCCCCGCGTCCAGGTTGCTCAGCAGGGTGCCGTGGTCGGTCACGCGCTCGTCAATCAGGGCGTCCAGGGCCGGGGTGGTGGGGCCCACGTAGGCCACCCGCGCCACCTCGCCGCTGTCCCGCAGGGCGCGCAGCACCCGCTCGGCCATGGTCACGCCAGCCACCGGAATCAGTGGTTTGACCTTCACGCCGTGCGCGGCGGCAAAGGGATCGCCGGGATCGCCGCCGCCCAGCACCACCGCGCTCCAGTGCGCTCCGTTCTGGCTGTTCATTGCGGCTCAGGGTAGCAGACCGGCCCCGGGGACCGCAGGCAGGTGCAGCTGCGCGGTAAACCCCTGCCCTGGAGCGCTGCGCAGGGTCAGGGTGCCGCCGTGCAGGCTTGCCACCTGCCGCGCCAGCGCCAGCCCCAGGCCGTGCCCGCCTGTGTCCCGGGTGCGGCTGGCGTCCGGGCGGTAAAAAGCTTCGCCCAGCCGCGCCAGGACGGCCGCGTCCACCCCCGGACCGTCGTCGCTGACGGTCACCACGGCGCCCTGCGGGGTCGCCTCTATCCCCACCGTTACCGCCGCGCCCGGCGCGTGGCGCACCGCATTGGTGGTGAGGTTCCAGATGGCCTGCCCCAGCAGCACCCGGTCCCCGGGCACCGTGACCGCCTGGGGGGCATGCAGGTCCACGTCGGCCAGGGGGTCCTGTTCGCGGGCGCGGTCCACAGCCTCGGCGGCCAGCTCCCGCAGCGGCACGGGCGCGCGCTGCACGGCGGCCGGGTCGCGGGCCAGCAGCAGCAGGTGGTTGGCCAGGGTGGACAGCCGCGTGATGTCGGTGCCGATTTCCTTGAGGTCGGCGCGGTAGCGCTGGGCGTCGCGGTCGCGGGCCAGCGTGCCCTCCACGCGGGCCGTCAGCGCGGCCAGCGGCGAGCGCAGGTCGTGGGCGGCGGCGCGAAGAAAGCCCTGCTCGCGGTCACGGGCCTCGGCCAGCCGGGCAAAGGCGCCCTGCAGGGTCAGAGCCAGCCGCGCCAGTTCGTCGCCCTCGCCGGCGCCGGGCAGGGGGCGGCGCAGATCACCGCCCGCGCCCACCGCGCGCGCCGCCGTTTCCAGGGCGCGCACCGGGCGCAGCAGCCGCCCGGCCACCAGCCAGCCCAGCAGCAGCGACAGGCCCAGGGCCAGCGGGAGCAGCAGGGTCAGCGCCCGGCCAAAGGCCCGCTGGGCTTCACTCAGGGCGCGGGTGTCCAGGGCAATCTGCAGCAGGGCGTTGCCGCGCAGGGGCCGCACCAGCAGCAGAGCCGCGCCGTCCGCGCCCCCGTGCAGGCCCGGGGCCAGGGTCAGGGCCACCCCTGGCGGAAAGGCGGTAGTGCCCACCGCGCGCAGCTCGCCGCCTTGCAGCGCCACCACCCGCAGGGCCAGCCCCTGCCCGTCCACCTCGCGGGCCACGCGCTCCAGGTCGGCCTGCGAGATCGTGGCCACTCCCAGCAGCGAGGACAGCAGCTCTTCTGGCCCGTCGCCGGGCCCGGTGCGCTGGGGGCGCAGCAGCCCTTCCACCCGGCCCTGCACAGCTTCCACGGCGCTGTTCAGGCGCTGCGCCTGGGCCTGACGCAGAAAGCCGTTCACCGCCACGTACAGGCCCCCCGCCACCAGGGCCACGGCCAGCCCGGTGGCCAGCGCCGCCCACAGGGCCAGCCGGGCACGCAGGGTCAGGCGGCCCGGCTTCAGGCGCATGGGCCCCTAACGCGCCACACGGTAGCCCCGCCCCCGCTCAGAGCTGATGGCGTCCGGTGAGAGCTTGCGCCGCACGTAGCGCACATAAACGTCCACAATCCGGGCCTCGCCCCCAAAGCTGGGGCCCCACACCCGGTCAATCAGGTCTTCACGGGAAAACCAGCGCTCCGGGGCCAGGGCCAGCGTTTCCAGCAGGGCGTATTCGCGCCCGGTGACGGCCACCTCCTGCCCGTCCCAGGCCACGGTGCGGGCCACCGTGTCCAGCAGGCCCCGCCCGGCGCCAAAGCCCACGCGCGGCGCGCCCTGCCCCCGCTCCCGGCGCGACAGGGCCCGCAGGGTGGCCAGCAACTCGGGCATGGCAAACGGCTTGACGAGGTAGGCGTCGCCGCCCAGGTCCAGGCCCTCCACCCGGTCGGTCAGTTCGCCGCGCGCGGTCAGAAACAGAATGGCCGAGTCCACGCCCGTATCGCGCAGTTCGCGCGCCACCGCAAAGCCGTCCATGCCGGGCAGCATCACGTCCAGCACCACCAGCGGAAAGTCACCCAGCGCGGCCTGTTCCAGGCCCCCGGGGCCCGTCTGCGCCCAGGTGACGTCGTATCCGGCCTCGCGCAGCGCGCTGGCGGTGGGCTGCGCGATGCGGGCGTCGTCCTCCACCAGCAGCAGTCTCATGGCAGGCAGTGTAGAGCCGCCGGGTTAAACCAGCGCAAAAAAGCCCCCGCCAACCGGCAGGGGCCTGGGAACAGCCTTGTCTTAGAACAGGCTGCTGATACTGAGGCTGGCGGCGCCGGCGTTGAGGTAGATCCACTGCGCGCCTGCGGGCACGCCGCTGCGCAGGGTGGCGGTGGCCGGGGTGCTGGCGGTGGCGGGCGTGCCGCTGTAGTTGACCCAGTTCCAGCCCTTGACCAGTCGCACGTCCACGTCGTAGACGGAGGTCACCTTGCCTGCGGGGTCTTTACACTCGACCCTGCCCTTCCAGGTGAAGTTGCGGTCGGCGTAGCTCAGGCTGCCCGCGCTCATGGTCTTGCCAGTGACCGACATCAGGGCCACGGGGCCGTCCTTGGTGGCATCCACCGTGAACTGGCCGTCGCCAATCTGGGCTTCCTTGTCGCTGATCACCGTGGTGTCGGTGCAGCCCGCCGTAGTGTTGGCGCTGTATTTCGTCAGGCTCGTGGGCACCGGCAGGCTGGTCAGGGCAAAGCCGCCCTGGGCCGACAGCGCCGTCTCGGTCAGGGCCTTGGGGCTGCCGCTCACGAAGGTGCTCAGGACGATCTTGCCGGCGCCGCCCGTCCAGGCGGTGGTGGGCAGGGTGTAGTTGCCAGTGGCATCTGCGGTGACCTTGCTCTCCACCACGGTGCCGCTCACACCCGTTTCAGGCTTGGGCGTGTTGAAGAAGTTGCACGAGGCCAGGGCCAGAGGCGCCAGAACCAGCAGGGACAGAGGCTTTTTCATCAACTCGAAAGCTTAGTTTAATGACCTGGCGTTGGCTGCCCGCCTCCGCTTGACTGAAGGATACCGGCGTGCTAAGTAGCTCGCTGTTGATCTTTAGATCAACCGAGCGGAGCGAGTATCGAAAAAAGTACGTTGCACCGGGAGTGGAGACTTTGCGGTGCTCTCCTGCAAAGTCGTAACGTGAGGTGCAACGTACTTACCTGATCGCCTGCCACAGGGCCCAGCCCAGCAGGCCCACCAGGGCCAGGGTGCCCAGCGCCACCCCCGGAATCAGCCAGGGCAGGCGCCGCTGCAGGGCCAGGCTGCGGCCCTGCGCCGCCTGGTAAACCGGTGCGGGCAGGGTGCGCGCCGCCAGCGCCAGCAGTCCCGGCACCACCAGCGCGTCATCCGCCACCCCCAGCAGCGGGGTCAGGTCGGGCAGCAGGTCCAGGGGCAGCAGGGCGTAGGCCAGCGCCGCCAGCGCCAGCAGCCGGGCGCCCACCGGGGTCTGACGGTCCCCCAGGGCAAACAGCAGGGCCAGGGCGTCACGCCACACGGCACGAATCCGGGTGATCACGCCTCCTCATACGCGCCCCGGGGCGCCGCCGTTCCCAGCCCGGGGCGGCCGTGGTATGCTGGACGGGTCCGCTGCGCCGCCCCCTCAGGGCAGCCAGCGCCGGAGGTCAGCGCAGACTGGCTCGCACCCCGCGAGCCCACGTGTACCGCGAGGACACGTTCACAGACACGGGAACCCGCACGCAATTCACGCTCTTTCTGCCGCGCCCTGCGCGCAGAACGCCGCGTTTGCCTGCTCGCCCCGTGCCCTGGTGCCTGACCGCCCCGGACACGGGTGGCGTTCCCGTTTTCATGGCGCCCCCCGCTGTGGTACACTCCGCTCTTGGTGACCCGCCAGGAATGCGTGGGGGCAACGACAACGCCACAGCCGCCCGACAAGCAGCGTCTTCGGGCGCGCGGCAGGAGGAACAAAGATGTTTGCAATCATTCAGACGGGCGGGAAGCAGTACCGCGTGCAGGAAGGCGACGTGATCCGCGTCGAGAGCCTGAAGGGCGAGGCCGGCGACAAGCTGGACCTGACCCCCCTCTTCGTGGGCGGCGAGCAGGTCACCTTCGGGGACGCGGCCGGCAAGTTCACGGTCAGCGCCGAAGTGGTGGAGCACGGCCGTGGCGCCAAGATCTACGTGCGCAAGTACAAGAGCGGCATTCAGTACCGCCGCCGCACGGGCCACCGTCAGGACTACACCGCCATCAAGATTCTGGGCATCAAAGGCTGAGGTGAACTGAAATGGCACACAAGAAAGGCGTAGGCTCGTCCAAGAACGGCCGTGACAGCAATCCCAAGTATCTGGGCGTGAAGAAGTTCGGCGGCGAGCAGGTGCTGGCCGGCAACATCCTCGTGCGTCAGCGCGGCACCAAGTTCAAGGCCGGCCCCAACGTGGGCATGGGCCGTGACCACACCCTGTTCGCCCTGGAAAGCGGCAAGGTCGTGTTCACCAACCGTGGCGCCAAGGGCCGCTTCATCTCTGTTGAAGTGCCTGTCGCAACCGCTGCTGACTGAGCGCCCCCAGCATCTGGGCCGGTGACCCCCGTGGTCGCCGGCTCTTTTGCTGGCCCGGGCGCGGTACAACAAGGGGCATGTCCAGCTGCCTCCTGAGCATGGCCCTGCTGCTGGGCACCGGGGCCGTCCTCGCCGCGTCCCCCGTCCCCGCCCCTGACGCGGCCCGGCGTGAGGCGCTGGAGGTCGGCGCCCGAAACACCCTGCGCCGCTGCGTGATTGCCCTCACCCAGCAGCAAGTGGACTCGCCGTCCAGCCAGCTGCCCGCCGTCTGGGCGGGTCAGTCCTGCGCCCAGGCCATGCCAGCGCTGGCCCATTGGCCTGCCGCCCGGGCCAGCGTCATCCGCCTGCGCCCGGCCACCAGGGAGGGGTTTGAACTTACCCTCACCTCAGCGGCAGGAACGCTGTACCGCTGGCCGCCGTCCCCGACGCTGTTGCCCCCACCGCCACGCACAGGGTCGCCGCTGCTGGCTGGCGTTCTGTGGGTGACGGGGCTGGTCACCTTTGCAGCCGCGCTGGGTCTTCTGGCAGCGGCGCCAGGTTCCCGCGTTCTGGCAGCCCTGGGGTTGGTCCTGGGAGGCCTGAACGCCCTGTCGTGGCGTACCCTTGACCTGGGCCCGCTGGAACTGGCCGGCGCTGTGGTCGCCGTGAGCCTGGCGGGTGGGCTGGTGCTGGGGGTGTTGGGGACGCTGCCCCGGACAGCGCTGCGCGCAGGCCAGGAAGCGTGGTGGGTGTCGCTGGGCAGCAGCCTGTTCTGGGCGACGCTGCTGGCTCCCCTACTGGCCATGCTGGTGCTGACGGCTGGAGACGCCCTGTGGGCCGCCCCAGGCTGGACCCTGGGCGCCGCCGCGCTGACCGTACTGGGCCTCAGTCTTGCGGCGCGGCGCTGGGCTGCCCGCCGGGGCGCCGGGACACTTCCCTGATAGACTGACAGGCGTTGCGGCCTGACCGCCGCGGCCCGCGTGGGAACAGCAGCGGCCGCCCGGTCAGGCCGCGTTCGCGTTGCCGGCGGGTGCCAGGCGCGCGTAAAGGAGTTATTGTGGCGTTCCGTGATGTTCTGAAAATTGAGGTGGCCGCTGGCAACGGTGGGGACGGCAGCATGTCCTTTCACCGCGCCAAGTTTATGGAAAAGGGCGGCCCGGACGGCGGGCACGGGGGCCGGGGCGGCAGCGTGATCCTGCGCGCCATTGAGGGCGTGGAAAGCCTGGAGCGGCTGGTGGGCAAGCGCAAGTTCAAGGCCCCCAACGGCGCCTACGGCGAGGGCCGCCTGCGCCAGGGATCCGACGGCGAAGACATCTACATTGACGTGCCGGTGGGCACCACCGCCTTCGACGAGGACTCGGGCCGCGTGATCGCCGACCTCGTGCGGGTGGGCGAGGAAAAGGTGATTGCGCGCGGCGGCTCTGGCGGGCGCGGCAACAGCACCTTTGCCAGCAGCACCCGGCAGGCCCCCCGCTTTGCCGAACTGGGCACGCCCGGCCAGAAGCGCCGCGTGCGCCTGGAACTGCGCCTGATTGCCGATGTGGGGCTGGTGGGCTACCCCAACGCGGGCAAGAGCAGTCTGCTAGCAGCCCTCTCGCGGGCAAATCCGGCGATTGCCGATTACCCGTTTACCACCCTCTCCCCCATTCTGGGCGTGGTGGACCGTCTGGACGGCCACGGCCAGCCGCTGGACGAGCGCTTCACCCTGGCCGACATCCCCGGCATTATCGAGGGCGCCAGCGAGGGCAAGGGCCTGGGCCTGGAGTTCCTGCGGCACATCAGCCGCACGCGGGTACTGGTATACGTGCTGGACGTGACCCGCGACCCGGTGGGCGAACTGCGCCAGCTGCAGGCCGAGTTGCAGGCCTATGACCCCACCCTGCTGGAGCAGGTGGCCCTGGTGGCCCTGAACAAGGTGGAGCTGACCGACGAGGACCTCGCCGCCATGGTAGAGGACGAACTGGCCCAGTTTGGCCTGCCGGTGATCCGGGTGAGCGCCAAGGCAGGCCATGGTCTGCCCGAACTGCGCGAGGCCCTGTTTCAGATGCTGCCTGACCGCGAGCTGTGGGCCCAGAGCCACGCGCTGGACATTGAACTGGACACGGTGGCCGAGGAGCCGCTGCGCGTGGTCTTCCGCGAGGACCCCCCGGCGCGCGGCGTGGGCATTGTCAGCACCGGCCAGCCCGAACGCGTCTGGGAGATTCACGGCGGCAGCTTCGAGGCGCGGATCGTGCGGTTCTCGCGGTACATGGACGAGGCGTCTGAGTATCTGGGTGGGGTGTTCAAACGCCAGGGCCTGTACAACGCCCTGAAACGTGCCGGGGCCCGCGAGGGCGATACGGTGGAAATCGGCACCTTCCGCTTCGAATACTTTGACGACGAGGAAGGGCGGCAGGGGTAAACCCTGCGGAGAGAAAAAGACAGAGGCCACGTGGCCTCTGTCTTTTTGGTTGACCCGTTTACTGCTCGAAGTCACGGGTGAAGTTTTCCTGCTTGATATACACGAAGCGGGGGGTAAGGGGCGGCAGCTTGGAAATTTGCCGGAAGTTCTCCTCGAACCTCCATTGACGCAGGGGAGGGTTATAGGTGGGCTGTCCGACACGGAAGGAGCCGAAAGCGTGCAGCGGTCTGTCCAAGCTGACCAGCGACCCACGGTAGTTGTAAGGCTGAATACCATTGGGGTGACCATTGTTCGCCCCCCACTCCTCGTGGAAACGCATCATGTTGTGAACCCCACCACTCTGAAGATCCGAGGCAAGATCATTAAAGATTTGCCGCTCGGCCACCGTCGTCGCGGTCCCTGCCAGGATAGCGGCGTTGATCGTGGTGTCATCGGCCAGTCGTGCCATCAAATCGAGTCCTGACTTGTCATCACCGGCAAATGTCTCTTCCGTCGCCGCATTCACTGCTGTGGAGACACCCGCAGGACGATCCGTAGCGGTAGGAAATCGGGCATTCATGTCCACATCACGATATAGGCAGTAGGTTTCACCCAGATAGGTCCACTTGGCATGGTAGAGCGTTCTTCCTGGGGCTCCAGCCGCCATAGAAGCATTAGCCGCCGAGGGAGCACGCGAGGTCGTGCAGGGGTTGGGTTTGATCGGACTCGCCTCATCACGCTGCCACCCCGCGCTCGTCTTCCAATAGGCGTTTTTACTGATATAGGTCGTCCGGCCTGCCGCAGCTTCTGTGCCGGGCATGAAGCGGCCAGGGATCGCCTGCATCCACCGTTCAGAGAGCACGTTGAAGCTGTCGGCCAGAATGGCGGTGGGAACCCAGTCCACGCTGTTGGCCTGCGCGCTGTTGAAGTTTCCCATGACATATATGGCTTGATCCGTGACGAAGGTAACCCCTCTGGGCTTATTTCCCGACGAAGCGCGAATATTGGCACCGTTTCGTAGACGCACACCGTAATTATTGGCCACAGGTTGATTGGCCTGGGCAATGGCACCATTGCTTCCGTTCGTCAGAGGCACACTGAGAAGGCTGGTCGCCACGCTGCTTCCCGCAACACCACGATCATCGAAGGTCATGTAGATCACCAAACCGCCCTCAGTGCTGTTCTGCAAGCCCCCAGAAATCCCCAGGATTGAGGTGTTGCTGGGTGACTCGATACAATTCATCAGGCGCTGGACATCGATCTCCAGTAGCGTTTTTGTGGCTCGGGTCGGCGCATTGCCCAGCGACGGGTCTTCCCAGTACCGGGCTTCACGGGTGTCCCGAAAGGTCTGGGTATAGCTCACGGCGCTGCCTGACGAAAAGTTGGCGGGAAGAGTGATAGCCCCCAGTTGAACACATCCCACTGGATTGAGCTTTTGCCCCGTGCTGCTGACAAACTGAGGCTCCCAGAGTGTGCCATTCATCGTGTTTACAGTATCTAGGCGCTTCAGGACAATCCGAACATCTGCCTTCTGCCAATACTCAGCAGATGGTGTGGGTTGCAATTCAGAAATCGATGGAACATCCAATACTCCAATATTTGGTTCTACCGTTCCGCCGTAACGATTCCTATAGTAGGCTCTGTCATACGGGGTATCCACATTGGTGTTGCAAGGTAGGTCCACCAGACTGGTGTTCTGTGCAGCAATGCGAACTGTGCCCTGACAAACATTATCCCGCTTTTGACGACGATAGATCTCGAAGGCTGCAGTGATCTGACCACGCAAAGTCAACGAGGTATCCGAGCCTGTTCCCGAATCCAGGAAGATATTGCCGTTGGAGTGAATGGGGCCCGTGAATTCCAGCTTCGCGGTGTTGTCGAACTCCATGTCCTTGTCGAAGAACACCGCGAACTGAAACAGTGGCACCACGCGGCTGCGGAAGGTCATGTTGGCGATGGCTTCGGGGTTACCTGCAGCGTTCAGGGCCTGACTGCGAACAGTAAAGGGCGTCTCCTCACCCACCAGTCCGGCAAAGCGCTCACCCGCAGGAACCGTGATGGTGTACGGGTCTTCGCTGCGCCAGACATAGCTGACCACCTTGCGCCCGGCGATGGTGGTTTCCTCGCAACGCAGGTCGTCGCTGCCCATGTTGCTGGGCGTGCAGGGCGTAGTACTTGGATCTGGAGAGGTGCCCTGTGGGGTGCGGAAGCTCTTGAAGAGGGTGCGGACCCGGTCGGCGCGGGCATTAAGCGCGGCTTCGGCGGCGTAAAACCCAGCGCTGCCCTTGGAGGTGGCGCTGGAGGTCCGCGCATTGTTCACGGTCAGCAGTGAGTAGGTGATAAGCATGACGCTCAGCAGGGCCACCAGACTCAGGGCCAGCACCAGGGAAAACCCCTGCTGTCCCTGCGTGCGCGGCAGGTGAGGCGGGTGGGCAGGCATCACAGATGGACTCTCCTTTGCAAGGCGCAAGCTCATCAGCGCGCCTCGCTGGCAACATTGCGGGGGAAGACTGTGGCCTGAAAGTTGCGCGTCGTGTTGCGCCCCTGACCACTGCGGGCCCGAAGGGTGGCGACGACCGACTGCACGCGGTTCCAGGGACCATCTATGGCAAGGGTGTTCACTGTGGCGGTGGGGTTGACGAGCGTGGCACCCAGCGCCAAGCTGTCCACGTCGAAGGCCACGGTCTGACCCTGGGCGTCCGTCTGACCGGCCACCGCCAGCTTCAGCTCATTGTTCTGCACCCAGTACCGGCGCTGGTCAATCAGGATGATCTGACTGCCGTTGGTGCTGGAGAAACCTGCCGGCACGTTGTCCGCCAAATCAAGCTGAACTTCTCGTTTGGTTAGGTCGGCCTGGTTGGAAACCGGTCCAATAGTGGTGACCACCACCGGTGCAAACGCCGCTGCAATGCCGTTACCCGCCGGCCGGTACAGCAGCGCAGCCTGGGGTGCGTTGCTCTGCGAACCGAAAAAGATCCGCCAGGTGCGTACGCGCGTGTCATCTCCACTGGTCCCAGAGTTGGAAATGCCGTTGTAAAGACACTGGGACGGCGTATTACCGGCTGGCGTCGGTCCAATGACCTGCACACGGTTCCCCGTCACCTTGCAGACACTCAGAATCTCTGGGCGGCGACTGATCATGTCGGTGGCAGTCCCCACCTGTGCAGCGGTCATCGGCGGGATGCCACGGCGCACAATCAGGCGCTGATTGGTGCTGCTGAATTCCACACCAGACAGTGGAATCCGCAGGCTGGTCAGGTTTTCCCCTGCCTGACGTAGATCGTTGCTTATGATGTCCAGCGCCGATTGGGTGTTCTGGGCCGCCATGATGCGGCCAGTGTCAGACTCGACCAGATCGTTGCTGCTGTCAAACAGCGAAAAGGCCACCATCATGACCACTGCCAGCAGACTCATGCTCACCAGCAGTTCGGTCAGGGTGAATCCAGCCTGGGCAGGCTCAGGATTCATTGCCGAACTGGGTAAAGTACGTTTCGGCACGGTGCAGCACAGTGTTGCCATGTTTCACCTCCACACGGATATAGACGGACGTGCTGCTGCACGGCATGCTGTTTTTGGTGGCTTGCGGCAGATCGTTGGGACAGAAGTCCGTGTTGGCGGTGTAAGTCTGACCGTTCATGACGACTGTCTGCGACAGATCATTAAATTGCAGCGCTGCGTAGTCCGTGCGTTGCCGGTAGCTTTCCATGACCTGCTCGCTGACCCGCACAGCGTTGGCTTGGCGCTCCACGCGGGTGTTCAGACTGGTGTTGGCCAGCATGGCGCTAATCACAGTGGACATGGCCACGCCCAGGATTGCCAGCGCAATGAGTAGTTCCACCACTGTGAACCCGGCCTGCACCTGCGCTTCACTGCGCACTGGACTTCACCCCTCCGCTGAGCGCCACCTGCACGGCGTATCGTGAGCGCGTATCATCGATGTTCAGCTGACCACCTATGACAGCCAGCCCCCGGGCGCTGTAGCAGACAATGACGTTGGGATCGACAGAACCACCCTGGCGCGTCAGCGTAACTGGCCGTCTGGCCATGCGTTCGGGGAGTTCCACCAGACCCTGGACAGTCCACGTTCCCTGATTGGGTCCTGCACAACGCAGCGCACTCTGAATCTGCAGACCCCCGTTGCTCAGCAGTACCAGCCGCCGCGC
Source organism: Deinococcus arcticus (assembly GCF_003028415.1). Lineage (NCBI taxonomy): Bacteria > Thermotogati > Deinococcota > Deinococci > Deinococcales > Deinococcaceae > Deinococcus > Deinococcus arcticus. The sequence goes on along the minus strand of NZ_PYSV01000010.1, from coordinate 35,007 downwards.
CTGGGTATTGGCCGCCGCATCAGCGCGCATCTGGAAGAGAGCGGAGTGAACAGCCCGCGCGGTGTCCCGCGCCGGATTGCGCAGGTTCTGGAAACTCACCATGCCAATGCCGAACAGAATGCCTAGAATCGCCATCACCATAAGGAGTTCAAGGAGCGTGAAGCCCTGCCGATGGTTCTGGGGAGAAAAGTGGGGTGTCCTCATAGGTGACCTCGCTGTCACTCAAGGTGCCACCCGGCCTCTGACAATCGCCGCACAAATTTCCACACAGCACGGCCTTTTCTGCCCATTCGGGGGCCCCCAAATGGGTGGCCTTCCCCCATTCAGGGAGGGCCCGGGCGGGCCCCATGCCGGCAACAGGCAACGCTTCCTCAAGGCCCGGCGCTGGCCCCGGCAGTAGGCTGGGCAGCATGCTGGTGTCCGGTTCTGTGCAGACCCTGCTGGCGCGCGAACGGCAGCTGCTGGGTGACCTTCAGGCGTTCGTGGAAAGCCAGGGCGCCCCCGAGGATGTGGTGGCGCACGCCCGACAGGCCCTGCGGGCCCTGGACGAGACTTTCCTGCTGGTGGTGGTGGGCGAATTCAACGCGGGCAAGAGTTCTTTTGTGAACGCCCTGCTGGGCGCGGCGGTGCTGCCCGAGGGCGTGACGCCCACCACCGACCGCATTTACGTGCTGGTGCACGGCGACACCCCTGGGGAGGTGGAACCCACCGCCGACCCCTTCGTGAGCCGCCTGACGCACCCGCTGCCCAGCCTGGAGGGGGTGGCGCTGGTGGATACACCGGGCACCAACGCGATCATCCGCCAGCACCAGACGCTGACCGAGGGCTTCTTGCCCCGCGCCGATCTGCTGCTGTTTCTCACGAGTGCCGACCGGCCCTTTACCGAATCCGAGCGGCAGTTCCTGAGCCTCGCCGCCCGCTGGGGCCGGCAGGTGATCATGGTGGTGAACAAGGCCGACCTGCTGGAAACCCCCGAGCAAAAAGCGCAGGTGCGTGAATTCGTGGAAACCGGCGCGCGCGGGGTGCTGGGTCTGACCCCACCCGTGCTGCTGGTAAGCGCGCGTGCAGAGCAGCGCGGCGGTGACGTGGGCTTTCACGCCCTGCGCGAGGTGCTGCGCGCCCGCCTGTCCGACACCGAGCGCACCCGCCTGAAGCTGCAAAGTCCCCTGGGCACCGCCGCCGCGCTGCTGTCTGGCGAGGAAGCCCGCGCCGACGCCGCCCGGCGCACCCTGAGCGAGGATCTGGCGGTGCTGCGTGACCTCGAAACCCAGCAGGTCACCCACCGTGAGGGCATGCTGGGCGAGCTGGACGGGCAGCTCAACCGCGTCTCGCGCCTGCTCAGCGAATTCGAGGTGCGGGCCGACCGCTTCATTGATGAGCGCCTGCGCTTTTCCAATCTGCGCGGGCTGCTGAACAGCCGCGAACTGGAAGAGGACTTCCGGCGCGAGGCGGTGGCCGAGCTGCCCGAGGCCATTGACCGGCAGTTTGGCACCATGATTGACCGCTTCGTGGAGGCGAATCTGCACTTCTGGGAGGACGTGCAGGCCTTCTTAATCCGCCGCCAGCCCAGCGCCGAGGTGGCCCGCACCCGCTTTTCCTACGACCGGGGCGCGCTGCTGGAGGGCATTGCCGGCAGCGCGCGCGACCACCTGGAAACCACCACCGAGCAGCAGCTGGCCCGCGAACTGTCGCGCGACGCCGAGGACGCCATGAAGGGCGTGATTGGCGGCCTGGCCGGCGGCGTGGGCATTGGCGCGGGGGTGGGCGCGCTGATCGGCGCCACCGCCCTGGACTTCACGGGCGGCATTCTGGCGGGCCTGACCCTGGGCAGCCTGGGCCTGTTCGTGCTGCCCAACAAGCGCCTGCAGGCGCACCGGCAGCTGCGCGCCCGGGTGGCCGAACTGCGCGAGGCCCTGGAGCGCATTGTGCGGCGGGAATACGAGCGCGAGCAGGAGCGGGCCGATACCCGACTGCGCGACGCGGTCAGTCCCTACACCCGCTTTACTGCCCAGGAGCAGACGCGGCTGCAGGCGGCCCAGACCCGCTCAGCCGAACTGCGGGCCGAGCTGGAGACGCTGCAAACCGAGGTTAAGGCCCTGGGCTAAGCCCGGCACCAGAAGCCCAGACCGTTGCCCTTCCAGGCTGGGCGAGGCGCAGAAGCCGCCCAGCAGGAATCCGCTTACGGCAGCGCTTCGGCTTCCCGGACGATGCTCAGCACGCGCTCGCGGATGTGGCGTTCCTCGCGCAGGTAGCGCTGGGCGCTCATCTGCACGCCAATGGCGGCCACCACGCTCTCGCCGTGGGGGTCGCCGGGGTGGGACAGGGCGTGGTATGGCACCCCCAGGGTGCACTGGCCCGGCACCCATTCCTCAATGGAATAGGCGTACCCCAGACGGCGCACCTTGGCCACCTCGGTGCGCCACTCGTCCAGCGAGGTGATGGAACTGGGGGTGCAGGCCGAGAAGGTGCGCGGTGTCAGGTCCGCGTGGGCATAGAGAATCTTGCCGCTGGCCGTGGCCGTGGCGGGCAGGTAGACGTCCAGCGGCAGGTCAATGTCGGCGTCGGGGTGGCGTTCGCGGATGGCGGCCACGATTTCCTCGCCTTCCAGAATGCACAGAAAGGCCACCGAGCGCACTTCCAGCGCCAGCCGGGTAATCAGGGCGCGCGCCTCGGGAAACCAGGGCAGCGCGGCCGTGAGCTGCGCGCCCATCTCGGCCAGGTGCCAGGACAGGCGGTACTTGCCGGCGGGCGTGCGGCGCAGGAACCCGGCTTCTGTCAGGCCGGCCAGATAGGCGTGGGCCGTGGCGCGGGGCACGCTCAGGTGCGCGGCCAGCGCCCGCACGCCCCATTCCGGTTGTTCGGCACTGAAGGCGCCCAGGATGTTCGCCGCTTTCTGTAACGACAGCACTCGTCCAGCTTACAGGGACGAGGCAGGAATGTATACCGCTGTGGGCTGTGGGGCGGCCTTCCGCTGAGCGTCGGCCTGGTCAAGCCGCCCCCCTGTGCACCCCGCCCGTGGGCCCTACGCCCCCCGCAGGTGGGCGAGCATCAGTTCGGCGGTGGCGCGCAGGGCGTCCACGTGGGTGCGTTCGTAGGCGTGGCTGGCGTCTACCCCGGGGCCAATCAGGGCCACCGGGTAGTCGCCGCCCGCGCGCCACGCCGCCGTGCCGTCGGAGGCGTAGTAGGGGTAGATGTCCACCCGCAGGTCCAGGCCAGCGCGCGTGGCGGCGGCGCGCAGCCGCCCGCCCAGCGCGTGGTCGTAGGGGCCGCCGCCATCGGCCACGCACAGGGTCACGTGATGCTCGCTGCTGGTCTGGCCCTCACCCACCGCCGCCATGTCCACGGCGATCAGCTCGTCGGTGTGGGGCGGAATGCCGGTGGCGGCGCCGTGGCCCACCTCCTCATAGGTGGTGACATGAAAGGCCGCCGTGACGGGCGCCGGGCGGGCCAGCAGTTCGCGGGTCACGGCCACGAACACCGCCACCGCCGCTTTGTTGTCCAGGTGCCGGGCCTTGATGTACCCGGCCGGGGTCACGCGCGGCCGGGCGTCGAAGCTCACGAAGTCGCCCACTGCCACACCCAGGGCCTGCGTGTCGTGGTCGCTGACCACCCGTTCGTCCAGGCGCACCTCCATAACCGCCGCTTCCCGCTTTAGCTCGCGCAGAGCTGGCCCGTGCACGTGGGTGCTCTGGCGCACGTTGACCACGGTGCCTGTCAGCTCGCGGCCGGCCTGGGTGTGCACGCGCACGTCCTCACCCTCCACGGTGGCCCAGTCGTAGCCGCCCAGGGCCCACAGGCGCAGGCGCCCCGACGGCTTGATGGCCTTGACCATGGCCCCCAGCGTATCCACATGCCCGCTGAAGGTGACGTGCCCCTTCCCTGTGCCCGGCACCTCCCAGGTCAGGGCGCCCTTGCGGGTGCGGGCCGGGGCCACGCCCAGGGCGCGCAGTTCGGTGTCCAGCAGGGCCACGGCCTGTTCGGTGAAGCCGGTGGGGCTGGGGGTGGCGAGCAGCCGCACCAGCAGGTCCAGTGTGGGTTCCAGGTTCATGGGGTCTCCAGGGGGGCCACCGCAAAGCCCTGGGCCTGGGCGCCGGCCAGGGTGGCGGTCCATTCAGGGGTGTCGGGCAGGCCCAGGGGGTGAAGGGTGTGGACCGCGCGGGTATGCAGGGCCGCGCCCAGCTCCGAATCCGCAAAGGCGTCGGGCAGCCCGGCGCGCACCAGCAGGTCACCGTGTTCCACCCGGAAATCGGGGTGTAGGGTCCAGGGCTTGGACAGCGTCGCCCAGTCAGCCCCCGGCGGGGCGTCCCACTGCACCACCGCCACCAGCCAGCCCTGCGCGCGCGCGGCCTCAATCTGGCTGGCCCAGCGCCGGACCAGGGGGCGTTCATCGGCCCGGCCGTCCAGGTGACAGCGCTGGGCATGCAGCAGCAGCAGGGCATGTGGGGTCAGCGGCATGCCCCGAAGCATAGCGGGGCCCGGGAGGCGCCCCCCGTCAGGTCTGCTCCAGTTTCATGCTCATGATGCTGGCGCCGGCGTCCACGTACACGGTCTGCCCGGTTACGCCACTGCCCAGATCCGAGAGCAGGAACAGGGCCAGCTTGCCCACCTCCTCGGGGGTGGCGTTGCGGCCCAGCGGCGCGCTGGCGGCGGCCTTTTCATACATGGTGCCAAAGCCGGGAATGGAACGCGCGGCGATGGTGCGCATGGGCCCGGCGCTGATGGTATTCACGCGCACACCCGCGCCGCCCAGTTCGGCGGCGAGGTAGCGGGTGGCGGCTTCCAGGGCGGCCTTGGCCACACCCATCACGTTGTACTTGGGCACCACCTGCTGCGAGGCGTGGTAGGTCAGGCTGACGACGCTGGCCCCCGGGCGCAGCAGCTCCTCGGCGTGGCGGGCGGTGGAAACCAGCGTGTAGGCGCTGACCGTCAGGGCCGTGTTCCAGTCCTCGGGGGTGGTGTCCACGAAGCGGCCGTCCATGGCCGTGCGCGGCGCAAAGGCGATGGAATGCACGAGATAGTCCAGATGCCCAAATTCTGCCTTCACGCGGGCAAACAGGGCGGCCAGATCTTCTTCTACCGTGGCGTCGGCCTGCTGGCTCCACACGCCCCCGCGCCCGGCCAGCAGCTTGTCCAGTTCACCTTTCAGGCGCTCGCCCTGATAGGAAAAGCCCACGCGGCAGCCCGCCGCGAGCAGCTGCTCCGCAATGGCCCAGCCCAGGCTGCGCGCGTTGGCCACGCCCATCACCAGGGCCGTTTTGTCGGAAAGATCTATCTGGACCGTCATGCGGGGGACTGTAGCAGCCCCCGGGGGCCGCGCGCTGAAGCGGGTGCAAAAGGCCGGCGCTGGGCCTGACCCCGCCGCCCACCGGCCTTCGCCTTCACCCACCCCCCCCACCCCCCCCGTCAGAATCTGGTGAGAGATGAACGGGGATACTGAAGACCTGATGCTCCTTCACGCGCCGCACCTCACTGCGCCGCACGCCTTCAGTACGCGTGTCGGGGGCGTGTCGCGCGGCGCCTACGCGGGCCTGAACCTGGATGACCGCGAGGACGACCCCGCCGACGTGGCCGAGAACCGGGAGCGCCTGTGCGCGGCCCTGGGCTTTGCCCCCGCGCAGGTGGCCCGCCTGACCCAGGTGCACGGCACCGAGGTGGTGCAGGTTCAGGGCGGCGGCGTGTGGACCGGCGACGCGCTGGTGACCACTCAGCCAGGGGTGCTGCTGGCCATCGGCACCGCCGACTGCTACCCCCTGCTGCTGGAAGACCCGGACACCGGGGTGCTGGGCGCCGCGCACGCAGGCTGGAAGGGCACACTGGGCGGCATTGCCGGGCGCACCGTGGCCGCCATGACTGCCCTGGGCGCCCGACCCGAGCGGATTCGCGCCGCTGTGGGCCCGGGGATCGGCGCCGCTGCCTACCCGGTGAGCGAGGGGGTGGCCGCCGACTTTGAAGCGGCGGGGCTGGGGGGCGCCGTGCAGCGCCGGGGCGGGCAGCCCCACCTGGACCTCGCCTGGGCCAACCGGGCCGCGCTGCAGGCGGCGGGCGTTCGGGCCGCCCACATCTGGGTCAGTGGCCGCTGCTCCACCGAAGCCGACTTCTATTCCTACCGGCGCGACGCCGGGCGCACGGGCCGCATGTGGGCCGTGATTGGCCGCGCCGCGCCGGGGGTGGGCGCATGAGCCTGCTGCGGCCCCACGACGTCATTGACCACGTGACCCAGATCACGCCTGAATTTCTGGCCGCGCGCGGACTGCGCGGACTGCTGCTGGACCTGGACAACACCCTGGTGCCCTACGGCAGCTACGAACACGGCGGCGCCGCCGGGGTCATGCGCTGGGCACGCGACCTGAAACTGGCGGGCATCCGGCTGTACCTGCTGAGCAACGCCACGGGCAGCCGCGCGGCCTTCTGGCTGGAACACCTGGGCTTTCAGGGCGTGGGACTGGCGGGCAAACCCAACCCCCGCGCCTTTCGCCGCGCCGTGAGCGCCATGGCGCTGTTGCCGCACCAGGTGGGCATGGTGGGCGATCAGGTGTTCACCGACATTCTGGGCGGCAACCTCAGCGGCATGCACACCATTCTGGTGCAGCCGCTGGCCACCAACGCCCTGCCCCATACCCGCGTGGCCCGCAAGCTGGAACGCGCGGTGCTCAAACGCTACGGCCACGACTGGCGGCCCGGCGCCGCTGCGGAGCCCGCCGCTGCACCACAGGGCACAGCACCCTCAGAAGGAGAGATGAACTATGGCACTTTCAATCGGTGACCGGCGCCTCGGGGCCATCCTGCTGGAACAGGGGTATGTCAATGACGCGGACCTGCAAAAAGCCCTGGTGCGCCACGCCGAGGTGGGCGGGCGCCTGGCTGACATCCTGATCGATTCGGGGCTGGTGGGTGAAAAGCGCATTGCCCGCGCCATTGAAGAGGCGCTGGGCATTCCGCTGGTGAACCTGCTGGTGGTCACGCCCGACGCAGGGGCCCTGGGGGCGGTGCGCGCCCAGACAGCCATGACCGTGCAGGCCTTTCCCTTCGCGCTGGAGGGCGGCACCCTGCGCGTGGCCATTGTGGACCCCCTGTCGAGCTACGCCATTGAGGCGCTGGAAGACGACAGCGGCCTGAACATCGAGCCGTACCAGGCGCTGCGCGACCAGATCATGTGGGCCATTGCCACCAACTACCCCGAACTGAACCTCTCGGCCGATCTGCCGGCCGACGCCGAGGGCAACAGCGGCGGCGGCATGATGGGCCAGCGCCTGATTGCGCGCGGCCTGATCACCGACGCCCAGCTGCAGATGGCCCTGGACGCCCAGCAGCAGACCGGCGAGCCGCTGGGCGCCACCCTGATTGCCCAGAAGGCCATTACCGAAGACCAGCTGTACGAGGTGCTGGCCGAGCAGGTGGGCACGGTGTTTCTGCGCAACCCGCGCGACTTCCAGCCCAGCGAGGACGTGCTGGGCGCCATGCTGCGCGCCGACGCCCTGCGCCTGACCGCCGTGCCGGTGGATGAAACCGACACCGGCGTGACGGTGGTCACCAGCGATCCGCGCAAGCGCGACGACCTTGAGGCCCTGATTGGCCGACCCGTGAACCTGATTCTGGCCAAGCCCTCGGACGTGGAACTGCTGATTGAGCGCTTTTACCCGCAGCGCGGGCGCCTGGGCGAGCAGATGGTGCAGCAGGGCACCCTGTCGCGCGCGCAGCTGCGCGAGGCCCTGCAGGTGCAGGCCAGAGAGGGCCGCGTCAAGGCGCTGGGTGAAGTGATCGTGGAACTGGGCTTTGCGGGCGCCGACGAGATTGACAACGCCCTGCAAAAGCAGAACGCCGGGGGCGGCCGCCTGGAAGACACCCTGGTGCAGTCCGGCAAGCTGAGCCCCGAGATGCTGGCGCGCTCGCTGGCCGCGCAGCTGGGCTACGAGTTCCTGGACCCGGTGCAGAACCCACCCGACGCCAAGGTGGCCCTGATGATCCCGGAAGCCACCGCGCGGCGCTACGGCGTGGTGCCCATCCGCCTGCAGGGCGAGTCACTGGTGATTGCCATGAAGGACCCGCGCAATGTGTTTGCGCTGGACGACCTGAAGCTGATCACGGGCCGCGAGATCGTGCCGGCCGTGATGGCGGAAAAGGACATCATCCGCCTGATTGAGCGCTACTTCGGCAACAAGGACATGGCCGACCTGAACCAGCGCCTGGTGCAGGAAAGCAACAAGCGCGAGAAGGAAACCAAGCGCCAGGACGACGTGGACATCTCGGCGGGCCTGGACGACAACGCCGTGGTGCGCGTGGTGGACAACATCATCCGCGAGGCGGCGCTACAGGAAGCCAGCGACATTCACATTGAGCCCACCGAAACGGCCCTGCGGGTGCGCTACCGGGTGGACGGCGTGCTGCGCGAACAGAACGCGCTGCCCAAGGGCAGTTCGCAGAGCATCCTGGCGCGCATCAAGATTCTGGGCAGCCTGGACATCAGTGAACGCCGCGTGCCGCAGGACGGCCGCATCCGCTTCAAGAAGGGCTCCATTGACCTGGACCTGCGCCTTTCAACCCTGCCCACCGTGTACGGGGAAAAGGCCGTGATGCGCCTGCTGCAAAAGGCCAGCAACATCCCCGAGGTGGAGCAGCTGGGCTTTTCGGAACACAACTACCAGCGCTACCTGGACACCATCCACAAGCCCAACGGCATCTTTCTGGTGACTGGCCCCACGGGTTCGGGAAAATCCTTTACCTCCTTTTCCACCCTCAAGCGCATCGCGGTGCCCGAGAAGAACACCACCACCATTGAAGACCCGGTGGAATATGAAATTCCCGGCATCATTCAGTCGCAGGTGAACCCGGTGGCGGGCATGACGTTCGCCCGCGCGCTGCGCGCCTTCCTGCGTCAGGACCCGGACATCATCTTCGTGGGGGAAATCCGCGACGCCGAAACCGCCAAGATTGCCGTGGAAGCCGCGCTGACCGGTCACCTCGTGCTGGCCACGCTGCACACCAACGACGCCCCGGGCGCCATCGTGCGCCTCGAAGAAATGGGCGTGGAGCACTTCAACATCGGCGCGGCCGTGGTGGGGGTGGTGGCCCAGCGCCTCGTGCGCAAGGTCTGCAACGACTGCAAGGCCCCCACCAACGCCGACCCCGATGTGCTGCGCCGCCTGGGGATTACCGAGCGCGACCTGATGGGCGCCCAGCTGATGCGCGGCGCGGGCTGCAACCGCTGCGGCGGCACCGGCTACAAGGGCCGCATGGGCATTCACGAACTGATGGTGATTGACGAGCCGCTGCGCGTCGCCATCGGCGCGGGCAAGAACGCCACCGAAATTACCGAAGTCGCCATCCGGCAAAGCGGCATGAAAACCCTGCGCCAGGACGGCATTGACAAGGCTCTGTCCGGCATCACGACCCTGGAAGAAGTGCTGGCCGTCACCAGCAAGTAACCCCCAGCGCCTCACCCCGCCCTCTCCCCTGCCCCGAGGTATTCCCCATGACCCAGCCTGCCGACATCACCGATATCCTGCGTTTCGCCGCCGACAAGGGCGCGTCCGACGTGATCATCACGGTCGGCCTGGCGCCGCAGTTCAAGCTGCAGGGCGTGTACGACGCCCAGGGCTTTGCCGAACTGGGCGCCACCGACACCCGCAAGCTGATGTATTCCATGATGAACGAAAAGCAGCAGCGCACCTTTGAAGAGCGCCGGGAACTGGACTTCTCGTTTGCCCTGGGTGAAAAGGCCCGCTTCCGCGTGAACGCCTTTATGCAGCGCGGCAACGTGGGCGGGGTGCTGCGCCTGATTCCCACCAAGATCAAGAGCGCCCAGGAAATGGGGCTGCCCCAGAACGTCATTGACATTTCCAACGCGCCGCGCGGACTGGTGCTGGTGACCGGGCCCACGGGCTCGGGCAAATCCACCACGCTGGCGGCCATGATTGACCACATCAACACCACCAAGCGGCTGCACATCATGACCATCGAGGACCCCATCGAGTTCATGCACACGCACAAGCAGTCCATCATCAACCAGCGCGAGGTGGGCGCCGACACCATGAGCTTCAACGACGCCCTGCGCGCGGTACTGCGCCAGGCCCCCGACGTGATTCTGGTGGGCGAAATGCGTGACTACGAGACGATCAAGGCTGCCGTGACGGCCGCCGAAACCGGCCACCTGGTGATGGGCACCCTGCACACGAACAGCGCGCCCGAATCCATTGACCGTATCGTGGACGTGTTTCCCGAGGAGCAGCAGGAGCAGATCCGCGTGCAGCTGGCCAACAACCTCGTGGCGGTCATGACCCAGCAGCTGCTGCCGCGCCTGGACGGCCAGGGCCGCATCCTGGCCTACGAACTGCTGATTGCCAACCCCGCCGTGCGCGCCCTGATCCGCGAGGGCAAGACCTTCCAGATCACCAGCGTCATGCAGACCGGGGCGCGCGAGGGCATGGTGACCATGGACGCCTTTCTGGCCAACCTGTACCGCCGCCGCGTGATCTCCTTTGACATCGGTGTGGAGCGCGCCGTGGACGCCAAGGAATTTGCCCGCCTGGCCAACGACCCCACGATTGGGCAGGCCGGGGGCGCCGCCGCCGCCCCCGCCGGCTACGGCAGCGCGCCCGTGCAGGGCTTCGGCGTCACGGCCCCCACCCAGAGCCCCGGGCGCGGCGATGCGGGCCGGGGTGACGCCCGCAGCACCAGCACGCCGGAGATGGGCGGCGGCGGGTACGGCCGGCGCTAAGCCGCACCAGAGCCCCGGGGCGCGGCCGTCCGTACTGGACAGCCGCGCCCCCATGCTTGCAGCCTCCCCCCACTCGTCTGCACGTCCACGCCCCTTCCCCTACTTTGTTTTTCACTGCAGGGAGTAGAGTGTGCAGGTGACGTGGCTTAAGCCAGTGGAAATCGGACCGGACGCCCAGGCGACTTTCGGTGAATTTGTGCGCGACCTGGACGCGCGTCTTCTGGACCCGGCCACCAACCGCGCCGAGCTGGTGCGCGACATTCTGGCGCAGGTGATGTACGGCCGGTCCGCCGCGCAGCTGCTGGCGGACGCCCCGCTGGCCGCCCTGAACCTGGACCCGCGCAACATCACCTTTGAAGCCGAGTACTACATGGCCACCGACGCCGAGCAGTTCGCCCGGGTCAAGCCGCTGCTGTGGCTGTGGAAGAGCCTGGACCAGACCCCGCTGGGCCAGAACCCGGCGCTGGGCATTCCGGTGCGGCGGGTGCTGGCCGGCCACATCTTCAAGCGGGTGGGGCGCAACTTCAAATGCTGGCAGAACGTGGAATTCAGCGTGGGCTACAACATGGAAGTGGGCGACAACGTGGTGGTGCACCGCCATGTGCTGCTCGACGACATCGGCGGCATTGAGCTGCACGACGGGGCCTCGGTCAGCGATTACGTGAACATCTACAGCCACACCCACAGCGTGCTGGACGGCCCGGACGTGACCCTGCGCAAAACCGTGATCGGCCGGGGCGCGCGCATCACCTACCATTCCACCGTGCTGGCGGGCAGCGTGGTCAGCGACGACGCCATGCTGGCCACCCACGCCCTGCTGCGCGGTGATATTCCGCCGCACGGTATTGCCATGGGCCTCCCGGCGCGCACCACCCGCGTCAAACTGCGCCCCCCCACCCAGGTGCAGGTGGACGCCCGCACCTGGCCCCGCGAGGCCGCCCGGAAGGCCAACCCCGAATTCCCGCAGCCCACGCCCAACCAGACCCGGGTGCCCGAAGCGGGCCCGGAAGCCGGGGCCGAGCCGGAAGCGCGGCAGCCGGTCGGGCGCGAGGGGTAAGCGGGACAGGCGCGTACCCGGCCTGCCCCGCTCCCTTGACTGGGCCCCCTTCTGCCTCTGCCCCCTTGCTCCTGGCGGCCTTTACAGCTCGGTGGTTTCGCCGGGCTTCAGCAGCCGCACGTCCACACCCCGGGCCGCGCCTTCACGGGCAAATACGGCCGGGTCGCCAGTCAGCACCGGGAAGGTGCCGTAGTGCATGGGAATGGCCACCTTCGGGCGCAGCAGCTCCAGCGCGCGCGCCGCTTCCTCGGGGCCCATGGTGAAGTGGTCCCCAATGGGCAGCAGCGCGGCGTCCAGGCCGAGGTCACCAATCAGGCGCATATCGGAAAAGAGGCTGGTGTCGCCGGCAAAGTATACGCGCTGCCCGCCCAGTTCAATCACCAGTCCGGTGGGCATGCCGCCGTAGGTGCCGTCCGGAAACGAGGAGCTGTGCCACGCCGGGGTCAGATAGACGCTGCCCCACTCGGCGCGGTAGGTGCCGCCAATGTTCAGGGCCACCGCGTTTGTGGCGCCGTGTTTCATGGCGTAGCCGGCAATCTCGGCGGTGGCAATCAGGGGCACCCCTCCCTTGGCAAAGGCCAGGGCGTCGCCCCAGTGGTCGCCGTGCGCGTGGCTGATCAGCACCGCGCTGGGCTTGAGGGCCAGGGCCTCGTCCACACCCAGGCTGGCCTGTGGGTTGCCGCTCAGAAAGGGATCAAGCAGCAGGCGGTGGTCGGGGGTGTGCAGCACAAAAGCGCTGTGGCCCAGAAAGCGGATGTTCATGGGGGACCTCCTGTGACGGTCATACGGACTGCCGTCTGTTCCGCCAACCAGCCCGAACAGAGGCCGGCTTGCTGTCTTCACGCCCGGAGGGGCGTCCAGCTCTTTCTCACTTCGCTCGGGTTGCGCCGCTTTGGCCAGCGATTCAATCCGAGTCCGTCTCATTTCAGCACGTCCGCGCCCTGGGCCTCTATCTTCAGCAAGTCTCCATGTGCGGCGCCCGGGCCCCCGCCCATGGCCCAGGGTCCGTTCAGGCCGTATAGTGGGCGCGCAAACGCCCGGCCTTCTCCGCCCCCTTGTCCTGAAAGGAGCGCCCCTCTCCGTTGCTGCCCACCCCGCTTGGTCAGGTCAGTGTCCGGGACATCCTGGACATCGCCCTGGTTGCGTTTCTGATCTACCAGGGTTATCTGCTGGTGGCCGGCACGCGGGCGGTGAACGTGGTGCGCGGCATTCTGGTGTTTGCCGGCGTGTGGGTGGCGGCGCAGCTGCTGAACCTCACCACCCTGGGCTACCTGCTGGGGCGGGCGGGCACCGTGGGAATCTTCGCCCTGATCGTGCTGTTTCAGCCGGAACTGCGCGCGGCCCTGGAACGGGTGGGCCGCCCCCGGGGCGCGGGCGCCGGGGCGGGCGGCGCCGCCCTGCAGGACCTGGCGCGCGCCATGGAGCGCCTCTCGGAGCGCAAGACGGGCGCCCTGATCGCCATTGAGCGCCGCACCCCGCTGGGCGAGTACGCCGCCACGGGCGTCGCGCTCGACGCCCTGGTGAGCGTGCCGTTTCTGGAAGCCCTGTTTGCCCGCAACGCCCCGCTGCACGACGGCGGCGTGATTGTGCAGGGTTCACGCGTCATTGCGGCCGGCTGCCTGTTTCCGCTGCAGTCCAGTGACGGCACCTACCGCCGCTACGGCACCCGCCACCGCGCGGCCATTGGCCTGTCGGAACTCACCGACGCCGTGGTGCTGGTGGTCAGCGAGGAACGCGGCAGCATGCGCCTGGCACTGGGCGGGCGCCTGGGCCCGGACCTGAACGGCACCGAACTGCGCGAGCAGCTGCGCGCCCTGGTGTACGACCGCCTGCCGGACCTGGACGGCGCCGCCCCCGCCCCGGAGGCCCGGTGAGCGCGCCGCGTCTGGCCCGGCTGCGCCGCTGGCTGAGCCCGCGCTACGCCTGGACGCGCTTTACCCACAACCTGGGGCCCAAGCTGCTGGCGCTGGGCGTATCGCTGACCCTGTGGTTCGTGGCCACCGCTGACCGCCGCGCCAACGTGACCCAGGGCTTCGACGTGCCGGTCACGGTGCGCGACACCACCGGGGGCGGCGAGGAAAAACGCGCCACCAGCAACCTCAGCCCGGCCTCGGTGCGCGTGATTCTCTCCGGGCGCCCCGAGCGGCTGCGCGAACTGGACAGCGGCAGTGTGGAGGCCGTGGTGGACGTCACCGGCATTCCCGAAGGCAGCTTTACCCAGCCGGTCACGGTCACCCCGCCCACCGGCACGGCGGTGCAGCGCCTGACCCCCACCCGGGTGCAGGGCTTCGTGGACACCCAGGTGCAGCGCACCCTGCCCGTCACCCTCAGCGTGACCTCGCCGCCCGAATCCAGCGTGCCGCGCTACGTGGTCTCGCCCACCGAGGCCAGCGTGACTGGCGCCGGGCGCGTGCTGACCACCGTAGCGCGGCTGGTCACCAGTCCCGCCGCGCTGGCGGCCGGCGGCCAGCAGGAGGTGGCCCTGATTGCCCTGGACAGCGGCGGGCGACCGGTGCCCGGGGTGACGGTGCGGCCCTCCACCGTCACCGTGCGGCGCCTGGACACCGGCGAGCTGCCGGTGAAGACGGTGCGGGTGGTGCTGAACGAGCCGCCGCCGACCCTGCGCGTGGTCGCGGTCAGCCTGCAGCCCAGCACGGTGCGCGTGGTGGCCGCTCCGGAGTTGCTCGCGCGCCTGCGCGAGGTGGGTGGCACCGTGACCTACCGCGCCGGCACCTACACCGTGCCTGTGCGGCTCTCGGTGCCTGCCGGGGCGCAGGCGCTGGAAACGGTGAGCGTGCGCCTGACGGTCGCGACGCGGCCCGCCCCCACCCCCCCTGCCCCGTGAAGGAGCGGCGCCACCGCGTTCGTGCCTTGCCGGCGCGCGGCGGCATCAAGCCCCTATGCCCGCGAAAAACCGGGTCACAGCGCAGGCCTGGTGGCGCCATCGCCCGGCCCGCGCCCTGGCCCAGTCTGACGAGGCCCATCAGAAAGTGACCCAGAGGTCAACCCGCCGCCCCCCGGCCGGTGTACAGTTTGGCCCATGATGTGGGGAAGCGGCCACAGTCCTTCGTGATCGCCCAGCTTCTCGTACCCCGCCCCGGTGTGGCGGCGTGGACCGGCTGGGAAGAGCGCGTGCGCCTGATGGTCAGGCCACGGCGCTACGAACACGTGCTGCGCGTGGCCGAACTGGCCGCGCAGATTGCGCGCGCCAATGGCCTGGACGATATGCGCGCCTACGCGGCGGGCATTCTGCATGACATTGCCCGCGACCTGCCCGACGCCGAACTGCTGCGCCTGGCCCCCCCCGAGTGCGACATTGACGCCGCACACCCGCTGGCCCTGCACGGGCGCGCTGCCCGCACCCTGCTGGAGCGCTGGGGCTACAGCGATCAGGTGGTGCTGGAGGCCGTGGAGGACCACACCACCGGCCCGCGCGGCGGCAATCCGGTGTCGGCCTGCGTGTACATCGCAGACGTCTCTGAACCCGGGCGCGGCGTGAACCACGACATCCGCGAACTGGCGCTGTGCCACCTGGGCGCGGCGCTGGAGCGCGCCATCGTCTCCAAGGTGACCTACCTGCAGGGGCGCGGCATTCAGGTGCACCCACGGACCCTGCAGGCGTACCACGCCCTGCCCTGTGTGGCCCAGGCCACCGACGCCAGCCCGCCCCCCGCGCCCCTGCGCCTGGACCCGTGACGCCCCTCTCTGCCCCGCCCCGCATTGCCGGGCTGCGTGCCCTGCAGGCCTTTGGCCTGACGCTCTCGACGCTATCGCTGGCCGCCTTTGCGCTGCTCAGTGGGGCCGGGCCAGGGTCGGCGGCGCCGGTGGCCGGCGGGCCGGCCCCGCAGTTCACGGTGCTGATTGCCGGGCGCGACATCGTGTACTGCTACTACCAGCAGCCCTGCAAGGACCAGGAGCAGCGCACCGGCCTGGTGCAGCCGCCCAACACCGACACCGTGATGCTGGTGAAGGTGGACGGCGCCCGGGTGCGGGTGCTGAATATTCCGCGCGACACCAACGTGGGTCCCTTTGACCGCTTCAAGTCCGTGGCCCAGCAGAAGGTCAACAGCCAGTACTGGGCCGGTGGCCCCGAGGCCCTCACGCGGGCCGTGGAAACCATTACCGGTGAGCGGGTAGACGCCCACGTGATTGTGCGCACCGACTACGTGGCGCGCGTGATTGACGCGCTGGGCGGCCTGGACGTGACGGTGCCGGAAGGCGGCATTGAGTGGGTGGACAAGGCGGCCGGCGTGAACCTGAACCTCGCGCCCGGCGCCCACCACCTCAGCGGCGAGCAGGCGGTGCTGTTTCTGCGGGTGCGCAAGGGCTTCGGAGACGACTACGGCCGCATTGATCACCAGAAGCAGGCCCTGACCCAGCTGGCCGCGCGCCTGAGGTCCCCGCAAGGCCTCACTGCACTGCCCACCATCCTGGGCGGCATTGGCAACGGCGTAGAAACCAACGCTGATCCCAACCTGCTGGCGGCCCTGCGCCCCTATCTGGGTGGGCTGAAGCTGAGCTTCGCCACCCTGCCCACCGACGAGATTCCCGGCACCTTTAACCTCGCGGTCAACCGCGAGCGCCTGACGGCGCTGTGGAACGACACCCCGGCCGCCCAGTCCCAGGCTGGACAGGCCCAGCCCAGCGCCCGGGTGCGGGTGGTGGACGCCAGCGGGGCCGAGCTGGGCGAGGCGCTGGCCCGCGCCCTGCAGGCCCTGGGCTACCCCCAGGTCAGCGTGAACCGCACGCCGCAGAGCAACGAGGCCAGCCAGGTGTTTACCGGGCAGGCCCTGCAGGACGCCAACCTGCTGGCCGAGGCCCTGAACCTGCCCCGCTTGCAGGGCGAGCGCTTTCCGGTGGGGCCGGGCGAGGTGGGGGTGTTTCTGGGCCAGGACGCCCGCACCGCCCTGGCCGCGCTCTCGGGCCCTGGAACCGCGCCGTAGCGGCCCGCCCCCTTTTTCAGCGAACCTCAAGGCGAGGGCCGCCCCCGGGCCTGTACACTGACCCATTCGGCAAGCCCCCCCTCTCTGTTGCCCTTTTCTTCCCTCCCCCTTTTCCCTGGAGACCCCATGACCCAAGACCCCACCATTCAGAATCAATTGCGCGCCATTGTGGACGCCGCCCGTGAACGCCGCGCCGAGGACGTGGTGGTGCTGGACCTGACCGAGGTCAGCAGCACCCTGGAATACTTCGTGATCTGCACCGCCACCGCTGGCCTGCAGCTCAACGCCGTGCAGGAGAACATCCGCGAAAAGGCCCAGGCCACCGGCCTGCCGCGCCCCAGCGTGGAAGGCCCCAGCGAGCGCTGGCTGCTGCTGGCCTTTGGCGGCAGCGTGGTCGTGCACATCATGACCAAGGACGCCCGCGAGTACTACGACCTCGAAGGGCTGTGGAGCGACGCCCGCGTGCTGGACTTTCCCGAGATCCACGCCTGAGCGGCCTCCCCAGCTGCCCGCCGCCCCTGTCTGGAGGCGGCGGCTTTCTTATGTCGTGATACGGACTGCCGTTCCTTTTCGGCACATCCAGAAAAGAACTGGATGGTCCCCACCTTCGGCGCCCTGCCAGTTCAATTCCCGGAAATCCGTACTTTTCCCGCTTCTCCAGTCGGAACAATTCCGTAAGCCGTTACGGAACTGTTCGGAAATCGTATTAGCCCGCTTCCAAAGAGGTTCGTTACCCCCCAGGAACGACGAATCTTTTCCATCGCCGGAGACCCGTACGTTCTCGTCTGCGCTCTGCGCGTCCGCTCATTCCTCGCCTGCGGCTTACCTGAGTTCCGTCTTATCAACGGTTCGGACTCCGGGAATGAGCAGCGATCAACACGGCCTCATTGCTCTTCCCACCTTGCGGGGGACTCGCAGAGCTGCGCCGCAGAGGTTGGGAGAGGGGTGAAAGGACTGGCGTTCCAGACGACGTTTTCGCAACTGGCGCCCCACACTGCTTGAAAAGTGTCCGCACCATTGCTTACACGGACTCCGTTGGAATCGTTTCTGTAAACGATTCCATTCGAGCGGACTTGCAGAGCGGCTTCGCAGAGCGGGGGGGAGAAACACGTCCCTCCGGGCGTGGCGTGAGCAAATCGGTTCTCTTCCGGATTGTGGGCGTGACAGACGGACCCTGTCTTAGCCGGCACCCACCTGCAGGTCCTCCAGATGCGCGGCGCAGGCCAGGGTCTCGCACTGCACGGCCTCATCAGCCCAGCGCAGGGTACTCAGGGCCGTGTTGTGGTGCAGGCCGCGCCGCCCCGCCCAGGCGTCCGCGAAGTCCCAGCCCAGCCACGTGCACAGCAGCGCCGTGATGACCACGCCGTGGGTCACGATCACGGCGTGGTCGGTGGGCTGCAGCGCCAGCCGGTCCAGGACCGCGCCCACGCGGCGGGTCAGGTCGGCCACCGATTCGCCCTGGGGCGCGGCCACCAGCGGCCACTGTCGGAAGCGGTCAGCGTCCTGCGCTTCAATCTCTGCGAAGGTCAGCCCCTCCCAGGCGCCAATGTGAATCTCGCGCAGGTCGGCACTGGGCTGCACCGGCAGGCCCAGCGCGTGGGCCAGGGGCGCAGCGGTCTGCGCGGCCCGCCCCAGATCGCTGGAGAGCACATGGGTAGGGCGCACCGGGTGGCCTGCCAGCCGCCGGGCCAGCGCCGCGGCCTGGGCCTGCCCGTGACCATTGAGGGCAATGTCGGCCCAGCCCTGAAAACGGCCGGCGGCGTTGTGGGCGGTCTGACCGTGCCGCACCAGGGTGATGCGGGTCATCCGCGCACCCGCAGAAACCAGGCGGCCCAGGGGGCAGGGGTCGCCTGAGGACTGGGCGTGGTCACTGGGCGGCCTCATGGATGGCCCCATCCTGCAGGTGGGAATCGGTGACCAGGATGGCCATGCGGCGCTGGGCCACCCACTCGCCCTGCCAATACAGGGCGTCACGCTCGGTGCCTTCATGGAGAAAGCCGCACTTCTCGTAAACCCGCTGGGCACGGGGATTAAAGGCGTACACGCCCAGACTGATGCGGTGCAGTCCCACCTGCTCAAAACCGTACGCCACCACGGCGCGGGTTGCCTCGGTGCCGTAGCCCCGACCCCGCTGAGCCGGACTGTTCAGTGCGATGCGGAAATTCATGCTGCGGTTGTCGGTATCCAACTGGTTGAGCACCACCTCGCCCAAATACTGATCATCGGAAGCGCGCAGAATGGCCCAGTCGGAGCGGTCCGGCGCCTCTGCGACGCCCGCCACAAAGCGCGCGACCTGTTCGCGGGTAAAGGTCCCGTGGGTGCCGGTGAGCCGTTGAGATTCCTGGTCCTGTAAGCCCGCCATCATGCCGTTCAGATGTTCAGGGCCCAGAGGCACCAGACGCAGCCGGGCAGTGTGCAGGACAGCAGGTGGGACGAGCGCAGCGGTGTTCACCATAGAAGGCGTTCTAACAGGTGCCGCCCAGGGGTGCCATGTGTGATCTGGCTTAGCTTTTGCCTACCTGCGCTGCCGCCTGCTCCAGCGCCGCTGGCAGCTCACGCGCCACCCGTTCCAGGGTGCGCCCGGCGGCCGCCCGCACCATCTTTTCAAACGCCGCGCCGCCCCAGCCCTGGGCGTCCGGGGTCTGCAGGTGAGCGCGGAAGGCAAACGAAAAGTGCAGCGCGGCGCCTGCCACGCGGGCCTGGCCGGCCACCTCCACCCAGGCCCGCTCACCTGTCACGGGCTGCGGCTGCAACTCGGCGCCGTCCGGGGTCACCTGCAGCACGCTGCAAAACGGCAGGTCCACGGTGCCCAGCCCGGGCAGCGGCACCACCAGCTCTCCCTGCACGCGCCCTTCCCCCGCCTGCAGGGCACGCAGAAAGCGCAGGTGGGCCAGGGTGCGCGCGGGATCACGCACAAAGGCCAGCGCCGCGTCCGGCGTGCCGGTCCAGGGCAGCTCGAAAGCCTGCGCCGCCTCGACGATCAAGCGCCCCGCCTCACGGTCCCCACTTCACTCCACCCATTCGATCACCACGCGGTTCTCGGCCAGGGCGGTCTGCAACTCGGCGTCGGCGGCGCTGCGCAGGCGGGGCAGGTGAGCAAAGCGCGGGGTGGCCGAGGCAAAACCCAGGCGCACCACCACGTCGTCGCTGGTCTCGTCCTTGCCTATGCGCCACACCAGCTGCCCGCCCAGCGCTTCCAGGGCCCGCGCCAGTTCGGGCGGGGCGGGCGCGGGTGGGCCGGGCAGGTCTGCGCTCATGGAGGCATTGTACGCGCCCGGCCGCGCGGCGGGCACCGCTTTGGGGCCGGTCTTCTCATGACGGGACCCCCCGTTCTGTGCGAAGCAGGGAGGCATGACTGCTCTCCCTGTGCGCTGGCGCCACCTGGAAACCCAGGTGGGCCTGGAAAACCTGCCCGCCTTTCACCGCGCCTTTCTGGCGTGGCGCGGTGTAGAGGGCGCGCCGGCCATGCCCCTGCGCCGGGTGCAGCAACGGGTGGAAGCCGAGCTGAACCGGCTGGTGCAGGCAGGCCACGCCACGCGGGAGGAGGACGACTGGACGCTGGCCCCCGGCGCCCTGGCGGACTTTGAGGCGGCCCAGCCCTACCTGAGCTGAGCCGACCCGTATCCTGGGCCCTGTGAGGACGCTCTTTTGAGTCTGCGTATTCTGGGCGGCACCGCCAAGGGCCGGGCGCTGCAGGTGCCTGCCAGCGCCCGGCCCAGCGGCGCACGCGTGCGCAAGAGCCTGTTTGACCTGCTGGCCAGCCGCGCGCCCACTGGCACCTTTCTGGATCTGCACGGCGGCAGCGGCGCCATTGGCCTGGAAGCGGCCAGCCGGGGCTACGCGGTGACCCTGGTGGAAAAAGACGGCCGCGCCGTGGGGGCCCTGGAGGCCAATGCCCGCGCCCTGGGCCTGCGCGCCCGCATCCTCAAAGGCGACGCCCTGGGCCTGCTGCCCCGGCTGGGCCGCTTTGACATCGTGTTCAGCGACCCGCCCTACGAGGCCGACATCCCGGCGCTGACCCGTACGCTGCTGGCCAGCGAGGCGGTGGCCAGTGGCGGGCTGCTGATCTGCCAGCACCCGGACCGCCTGAGCCTGCCGCCCGCCCCCGGTTACACCCACGAGGTGCGCGAATACGGCAGCAATACGCTGACCCTGTACGAGCGGCTGCAAGATGAGCAGGAGCCATAAAAACGGCCCCAGCCTCAGCCCACGTCTGGCCCAGGACCAGTCGCGGTTCGTCTGCTGCCCTGCCCTTCCCAAATTCCGTTAAGGTGGCAGGGCAATGAACGCCGTCTTTCCCGGCTCCTTCGATCCCATCACCAGCGGGCACATGGACGTGCTCACGCGCGCCGCCAAGATGTTCGGGCAGGTGACGGTCACGGTCATGCACAACGCGCGCAAGCAGGGCCGCCACCTGTTCACCCTGGACGAGCGCCTGGCCATCCTGCGCGAGGCCACCGCCCACCTGCCCAACGTCAGCGTGGATTCCTTTGGTGGGCTCCTGGTGGACTACATGGCCCAGCAGCAGGAGGGCATCATCATCCGTGGCCTGCGGGCGGTCAGCGATTACGAATACGAGCTGCAGATCGCGCACCTGAACCGGCAGATTGGCGAGGTGGAAACGGTCTTTATCATGGCCGCCACCCGCTGGAGCTTTGTGAGTTCCTCGATGGTGCGCGAAATTGCCAGCTACGGCGGCGACATCAGCGAGATGGTGCCCCGGGCCAGCGCCGCCGCCCTGCGCCGCAAGCACGCCGACGTGTACGCCGAACGGGAAGCGGAGCAGCGCGCCCGCACAGAGGGGTAGGGACGGGGGCGCTGGTCTCCCTTGGCGGTATAACCACCGCGCCCCGAGGGCCAGAGGCCGCCTGCGGCCTGCTTTCACCAGCGGTCCCCAACCCAACTGCACCGGCCCAGCAGCAGAGGGGCCGGGGCACCCTGCACCCCCGGCCCCTCTCGCCCCGTTGCTCTTACCCCTGCGCGGCCACCCTCAGGGCTTCAGCCTTGTGGGTGCTTTCCCAGGGGAACTCGGGGCGCCCAAAGTGCCCATACGCGGCGGTCTGGGCATAGATGGGGCGGCGCAGCCCCAGTTCGGCAATAATCGCCTGCGGGCGGGCGTCAAAGTGGGCCGCCACCAGGGCCGCGAGCTTCTCATCGCCCACCGTGCCGGTGCCGTAGGTATCCACACGCAGGCTCACGGGCGCCGCGCGGCCAATGGCGTAGGCCACCTCCACCAGCGCGCGGCGGGCCAGCCCGGCGGCCACGATGTTCTTGGCGATAAAGCGGGCGTAGTAGGCGCCTGAACGGTCCACCTTCGTGGGGTCCTTGCCGGAAAAGGCCCCGCCCCCGTGCGGCACCGCGCCGCCGTAGGTGTCCACGATGATCTTGCGCCCGGTCAGCCCGGTGTCGCCGTGCGGCCCGCCAATCACGAAGCGCCCGGACGGATTGATGAAGTACTTGGTCGCCCCGGTCAGCAGTTCGGCGGGAATCACCGCGCGAATCACGTGCTCGATCAGGTCGGCGCGGATCTGCTCCTGGGCCACATCCTCGCTGTGCTGGGTGCTGATGACCACCGTGTCCACCAGCGTTTCGGTGGCTTCATGGGGTTCACCGTCGCGCACCACGGTCACCTGGGCCTTGGCGTCCGGGCGCAGGTACACAAAGCGCAGGGCCTGGGTCTGCTCCTCGCCCAGCTGTTCCCCGCGCACCTGGGCGTCGCGGGCGGCCTGGGCGGCCTTGCGCAGCTCGGCCAGGCGCCGCGTCAGGCGGTGCGACAGCGAGATCGGCAGCGGCATCAGCTCGGGCGTTTCATCGGTGGCGTAGCCGAACATCAGGCCCTGGTCACCCGCGCCCACCTCGGACGCGGCGTTCTCGGGGCGGGCGCGCTCTTCTTCGGTCATGCCGCGCCACTCTTCAGAGTGGTTCACGCCCCCGGCAATTTCCGGGCTCTGCTCGTGCAGGCTGACCAGGACCGCGCTGTACTCGGCGTCAAAGCCGTAGTTCGCGCGGGTGTAACCCACCTTCATCACGGCGTCGCGCACGGTTTTCTGCACGTCCACCCGCGCCACCCTGGCGGTCACTTCGCCCGCCACCACGGCCATGCCGGTGGTCAGCAGCGTTTCGACCGCCACGCGGCTGCCTGGCTCCTGGCGCAGGAACTCGTCGAGAATGCTGTCCGAGATGAAGTCGGCCAGCTTGTCGGGGTGCCCTTCAGACACCGATTCCGAGGTGTAGTACTTCCGCATATGGCTCCTTGCGTGCCGGGGGGCGTCTCACAGAACCGCCTGGAGAGGGATGTCGCTGCGGTCCCGGCCACGGCCACGCGCCCGGGAGGGGCGGCGTGGCCAGAGCAGCGTAACGCACCGGGGGCCAGCCCGGGAAGGACAGGAGGCCGGGCGAGGTGGACGGAGTACCGGGCCGGGCCCCACCGCCTTCAACGCCTCCCCCTTAGCTCCTCCGCCCCCCCTGACATCCGCCTGACGTTGCCCGTCAGAATGGAAACCAATGAGCCACGTCGTTGTCATCGAGGACGAGGGGACGGTGCGGGACGTCCTGCGCTTTCACCTGGAGCGGGCCGGGCTGCGGGTCACGGCCCTCGATTCGGTGGCGGGGGCCGAGGGGGCCCTGAAGGGCGCCGACGCCCTGGTGCTCGACTGGATGCTGCCCGGCGAGAGTGGCCTGAGCTTTCTGCGCCGGATGCGCGGCGACCCCGAACTGCGCAAGCTGCCGGTGCTGATGCTCACCGCCCGCGCTGCCGAGGCCGAGCGGGTTGAGGGCCTGGAATCCGGCGCCGACGATTACCTGACCAAGCCCTTCTCGGCCGCCGAACTGGTGGCGCGGGTGCGGGCCCTGCTGCGCCGCACCCAGCCCGAGGTGCCGCCCCTGATGACCAACGGGCCCCTGAGCGTGGATGTGGGCGCGGCCGAGGCGCGCGTGGCGGGCCAGCGCATGAATCTCACCCGGCGCGAATTCGATCTGCTGGCCTTTTTAACCCAGCACGTGGGCCGGGTCTATTCCCGCACCGAGCTGCTGGACCGCGTGTGGGGCGCGGACTTTCTGGGCGGCGAGCGCACGGTGGACCAGCACGTGACGCAGCTGCGCGCCCACCTGGGCGACGACCCCAGCAAGCCCGGCTTTCTGGAAACCGTGCGCGGCAAGGGCTACCGCATGCGGCCCTGGACGGAAGCGCCGTGACCGGTACCGACCACGCCGCCAGCCCGGAGCGCGCGCTGTCCCCCCTGCCCAGCGACCGCTGGATGGACGCCCTGCCCCAGGCCGTGCTGCTGACCCGGGCAGGCGTGGTCACGCGGGTGAACGCCGCTGCCTCGCGCCTGTGGGGGGTGCCCCAGGAGCGCGCCCAGGGCCGCCCGGTGCTGGAGGTGGTGCGCCGCCACACCCTGGAAACCCTGCTCGAACGCGGCGGCGAGCTGGAACTGGAGGTCTCGGGACGCACGCTGCGCTGCCAGGCCACCCGCGACGGCGAATCGGGCGCTCTGATCGTGGAGGACGTGACCGACCACCGCCGCCGCGAGGCAGAGCTGCGCGAGGCCACCGCCGTGCTCTCGCACGAGTTCCGCACGCCCGTGGCCGCCCTGCGCGGGGTGCTCGAAGCCCTGGAATACGACATGCCGCGCGACCTCTCGCAGAACTTCGTGCGCCAGGGCCTGCAGGAAACCGAGCGGCTGGCCCGGCTGGTCGAGGACCTTGCCGTGGGCTTCCGGCCCACCCGGGCGCGCACCCTGCCCCTGACCGAAGCCTTTGCCCGCGCCGAGCGTCTGCTGGGGGCCGAGCTGAGTGCCCGGCGGGCCAGCCTGCGCTTTGGGCAGGACTTTCTGGTGCGCGCCGATCCCGACAAGCTGCTGCAGGTGCTGCTCAATCTCATTGAAAATGCCCTGAAATACGGCCCGCCGGGCCAGCCCACCATCGAGGTGCTGACCGCCGAGCGCGGCACCTGGGTGGAGGTGAGCGTGCTGGACCGGGGCGAGCCCATCCTGGACGCCGAGAGCCTGTTTGGCGCCCACACGCGCGGCCCCGGCGCGGCGGGGCAGGGCAGCGGCATGGGGCTGTACATCGTGCGCTCCATCGTGCACGGCTGGGGCGGACAGACCTGGGCCGAACGGCGCGCGGATGCCAACGCCTTTTGCTTTACCCTGCCCGGGGTGGGCGGCCTGTGATCCGGTGCGCGCGGCCCCGGGCCCCCGGTTGCCCCTGCTTCCCCCCGCCTCTTGTTCCCCCGAGCCCCAGTTCCCCCCTCCCAAGGAGTGCCCATGCGTGAAGCCCTGGAAAACGATCTGCGCGCCGTTCTGAACGGCGCCCTGAACATGCTCGGCACTGTCGAGCGCATGCTGCCGGTGGCCGGCGACGTGCTGCTGCGCGAAAACGTGGAGCGCCTGCCCGAGGTCAAGGCCCTGGACCGCGAGGTGGACGCCCAGGAAGCCCAGATTGAGGCTGAATGCCTGCGGATCATTGCTCTGCACCAGCCCGTGGCGCGCGACCTGCGCATGGTGGCCCTGATTCTCAAGAGCCTCAGCGACATCGAGCGCATGGGTGACTACGTGGTGCATGTGGCCGAGGACGGCGCCGAACTGGCCCAGGGCCCGGCCCTCAAGCGCTACGTGAATCTGGCGCGGATGCTGGACCGCCTGGGCGAGATGAGCCAGAACCTGCGCACCGCCATGGCCGACCGCGACGTGACCCGCGCCGAGGCCACCGTGCAGATGGACGACGAGGTAGACGACCTGTACGAGCAGATTCAGCGCGAACTGGTCACCTACATGCTCGAAGACCCCCGCAACATCTCCAAGGCCCTGATGCTCATGCGCGTGGGCCGCAGCCTGGAGCGTGTGGGCGACCACATGGAAAACATTGCCGAGCGCGTGCGCTACTGGGTGACCGGCCAGCGCGAGGGCACAGAGGGATAAGGGCGCTGGGCCATGAGCCATGAGCTATGGGGAAAAGGCAGGGGCGTCCCTGCCTTTCGCTGATGGGCTTTTTCCTCATGGCCCATGGCCTGCGCCCGCTACACTCTGGCCTGTGAGCAACGACGCCAAGCCAACCGTCCTGGTTATCGTGGGGGGCTCCATGGCCGCCGTGAAGGCGCCGTCGGTGCTGCGGCGGCTGCGCGAGGGGGGCGCACAGGTGCGGGTGATTGCCACGCGCGCGGCGCTCCACTTCATCACGGAACTGTCGCTGAGCACCGCCGCCGACGGCCCGGTGGGCACCGATGAGCACTGGTTTGAGCCCCGCCCCGACGCCCTGCACCTCACGCACGCCCGGGTGGACGCGGCGGTGGTGGTGGGCGCCTCGGCCGAACTGCTGGCGGGCGCAGCGCACGGGCACGCGGGCGACCTGGCCCTGGCCACACTGCTGAGCGTGCGCGCGCCCATCCTGTGGGTACCGGCCATGAACGAGGCCATGTGGAGCCACCCGGCCGTGCAGGCCAATGCCGCGCAGCTGCGCGCCTGGGGCCACGCCTTCCTGGGCCCCGAGGTGGGCGCTTTTGGCACGCGGGGCGAGGGCTCGGGCGTGGGCCGCATGAGCGAGCCGGAGGAGATTGCGGCGGCGGTGCTGGCGCTGGTGGAGCCGGCGGTGGAGGGCCAGCGGCTGCCGGGAGCTCCAGGGGCCCAGGACCTCGCGGGGCGCCGCGTGGTCGTCTCGGCTGGCCCCACCCGCGAATACCTTGATCCAGTGCGCTTTATCAGCAATCCCAGCAGCGGCAAGATGGGCTTTGCGGTGGCCGAGGCCGCCCGGGACCGGGGTGCCCAGGTAACGCTGGTGACCGGCCCGGTGAGCCTGCCGGACCCAGCGGGCCTGCGCGTGGTGCGGATCGAATCGGCGCTGGACCTGCGCAGCGCCGTGTTGCAGGCCGCCCAGGACGCCGACCTTGTGGTGATGACGGCTGCCGTGGCCGACTACCGCGCGGCCGCCCCCAGCGGGGAAAAGCAGGCCAAGGTGGCGGGCGACGTGAAGGTCCACCTCACGCCCAACCCGGACATTCTGGCGGAACTGGGCCAGGCCAAGGGCCGGCGCGTGCTGGTGGGCTTCGCCATGGAAACCCACGCCGGGGTGGAACGCGCCGCCCAGAAAGCCCAGCGCAAGAACGCCGATTTCATCCTGCTCAATTACCCCACCCAGGCGGGCACGGCCTTTGGCGGCGACGACAACCAGGTGACCCTGGTGCGCCCCGACGGCACCCATGAGGCGTGGCCCCACATGAGCAAGAGAGAGGTGGCCACGCGCCTGCTGACCGAGGCGGCCCGGCACCTCCCCCCCCTCACCCCAGCGGCCCCGATTGCATAAACAGTTGAATATTCATAGCATGTGAGGAATGGCAGGGGCGCTCAGCAAGGACCAGCGGCAGAAACGCATTCAGGACATCATCGCGCGCGAAAGCGTGAGCACGCAGGGCGAACTCGTGGAGCGCCTGCGCGCCGAGGGCATCCGGGTCACGCAGGCCACCGTCAGCCGCGACATCAACGAGCTGCGCCTGGTGCGCCTGCCGGTGGGCAAGGGCCGCCACCGCTACGCCCTGGCCCAGACCGCCAGCCACACCGGCGCCGAGGAAGAACTGGCGCGCCTTTTTCAGAACTTCGTGCACGACGTGGACCGGGGCGAGAACATGCTGGTGATCCGCACCGCCGAAGGCCACGCCAGTGGCGTGGCCCTGCTGCTGGACCGCGTGCGCCGCGACGACATCGTGGGCACCATTGCCGGCGAGGACACCATCTTCGTGGTGGCCCGCACCACCGCCGACGCCGAGAGCATCATGGAGGAATTCCACGCGCTGATGCTGGGGTAGTGGGGTGATGGTTGAAAGTTGATGGTTGATAGAGAACTGCTTTTTCCGTCAACGATCAACCACCAACCATCTGCCCCCTACGGCACGTCTTCTTCCCCCAGCTCCGGCACGTTGCCAATGGGCAGCTGCACGTGGGCGGTGGTGCCCGCGCCGGGCTCGCTTTCCAGCCAGATGCGGCCCTGGTGCGCGTCCACGATGCCCCGGGCGATGCTCAGGCCCAGGCCAGCGCCGCCCTGGTCGCGGCTGCGGCTGTCTTCCAGGCGGTAAAAGCGGTCAAAGAGGCGCTCGAGCTGATCGGCGGGAATGCCGGGGCCGTCGTCCTGCACGCTCAGGCGCACCTCGTTACCCAGGCGGGCGCTGCGCAGGGTAATGGTCTGGGCGCCCGCCTTCAGGGCGTTGCTCACCAGATTGATCAGCACCTGTTTCAGGCGGTCGGGGTCGCCCTCAAAGGTCACGTCTTCGCCCTCCGTCTTCAGGGCCGTGCCCTGGGCCTGGGCCAGCGGGGCCAGCTCCTGGGTGATTTCATGGAGAAACAGGGCCGCCAGAATGGGCTCGCGGGTAATCGCCAGCGCGCCACTGTCTGAACGGGCCAGTTGCAACAGGCTGGCAATCAGGTTGGTCAGCCGCTCGGATTCGCGCTGGATGATGCGCAGACTCTCGGCCTGCTGCCCGCTGGGGCTGGTGCGGCGCAGCAGGTAGCTGGCGTGGCCGCTGATGGCGGTCACGGGCGTGCGCAGTTCGTGGCTGGCGTCACTGGTAAAGCGGCGCTGGGCCTCAAAGCTGCTTTCCAGGCGGCCCAGCATGGCGTTCAGGGCGGCGGCCAGGGCTTCAACCTCGTCGCCGGTCTGCGGCACCGGCACCCGCTCGGTCAGGTTCTGGGCGCCAATACGCTCGGCGGCGCGCTGCACCCGGCGCAGAGGCTGCAGCGCCTGCCCAGCCAGCGCGTAGGCGCCGGTGCCAGCCGTCAGCAGGCCACTCAGGAACAGCACCAGCAGCACCTTTTCCAGCTGGCTCAGCAGCCCCTGCACCGTGCTGAGGTCGCGCGCCACATACACCAGACTCACGCTCTCGTCTTCCGGGGCGTCCAGGCTGGAGGTGCCCAGGCTGGCCCCCACAGGCCCGGTGCCTGGGCTGGCCGGCAAGGCGCTGGCCGATTGGCCCGCCACCTGACCCGGCGCTGAGGGGGTGGCCTGTGGTGCCGGGGGCTTTAAGGGGCCCAGCACCACCAGCAGGCGCATGGGCACCGGCTGGCTGTTGGCCGAGACATACACCATGCGGTTCAGGGTCAGGCGGCCGTCGGCCGAATCAATCAGCCGCTCCAGTTCCTCGTTGGAGAGCTTGATGGGCCGGTTCACGTCCACCGCCAGCGAGCGCCGGGTATCGTTGCGCAGGGCCTCCACGGTACGGAACAGTTCCGCGCGCCGGCCGGGGGTGTGCAGATCGTCAATCAGCGACTGCCGGGTGTAGAAGTACAGATTTTCCAGCGCCAGGCTGGAATCGGGAAAGTAGAAGCGGGCCAGCAGCTTGGCCGGCCCGATTTCGGGGGTGCCGGCGCGCTGGGGGGTGTTGCGCTGCACCCAGTCCAGCGGCAGGCGCGGTTCGCCCGGTGCCAGGGGATTGACCACGTAAGACACGAAGCGCCGGTACGTGCCGTCCAGTTCGCGGTCCAGCCCGCCAATCAGATTGGCGCGCATCAGGTACAGGGTAATGAACCCCACTGCCGCCAGCAAAAAGGCCAGCAGCGCCGTATAAAACAGGGTCAGGCGCCAGCGCAGGGTCACGCGCGGCTCCGGTCAGGGGCAGCACTCATGGGGTGCAGTGTAGCGGCGCCTCCCATGAGATCCGGCGCGGGGGTGGGCACTGTGCCGTGCCCGGGGGCTGGCGCCGGAGCTGTCAAGGGCTTCAGGCAGACGTCCTTGACCCTGCCACAGCGCCACGCGCCCTCAGGACCTCGCTTACTCCTCGCGCAGCACGTAGCCCACGCCGCGCACCGTATGAATCAGGCGGCGCTCACCGCCCTCCTCCAGTTTGCGGCGCAGATAGCCAATGTACACGTCCACCACGTTGCTGCCGCCCGTGTACTCGGGCCACACCTTTTCCTCGATTTCAAAGCGGGAAAACACCTTGCCGGGGTTGCGGGCCAGCAGCTCCAGCAGCTCAAATTCCTTTGCCGAGAGTTCCACGCGGCGCCCGCCCCGGAAAATCTCGCGGCCGTCCAGGTTCATGACCAGGTCGGCTACGCGCACCTCACCGGTCACGGCCGGATTCACGCGCCGCAGGTGCGCCCGCACCCGCGCCAGCAGCTCCTCGATCGAAAAGGGCTTGATCAGATAATCATCGGCGCCGGAATCCAGGCCCTCGACCTTGTCCTGAATGCCGTCCTTGGCCGTCAGGATGATGATGGGGGTATTGCTGGTTTTGCGAATGCGCCGGGCCACTTCCAGACCGTCCAGGACCGGCAGCATGAGATCCAGAATCACGAGATCGGGGTTGACTTCCCGGAATTTCGACAGACCGGTGACGCCGTCAAAGGCCACTTCGGTGGCGTAGCCTTCGGCTGCCAGTTCGAGTTCGATAAACCGCGCAATATCCTTTTCGTCCTCGATCACCAGCACCAGTGGCTTGCGTTCCATGCGGTCAGTCTAGGGAGCGTTCTCATGAGAAGCCCCCCCGCGTGCTTAATCAACTTTCATGCGCGCGTCGTGCGGGGTTTCGGCCAGCAGATGGTGCGCCATGCAGTCATTGCCGAAGCCCTGCAGGGCCAGGGGGGCACAGGGCCAGGTCAGGTGTTCGGGCAGGCGGCGGCGCACCTCGTCGCAGATCAGGGTGTCGCCGGGGCGCGCCGCGTCGCACAGGCGCTTGGCGTAGTTCACGGGCAGGCCGTAGGCACTCAGTTGCCCGCCCACCATGCCCATCAGGACCGGGCCCACCGACACGCCCGCGCGCAGGCGCAGGGTCTGCCCCATCTGCGCGGCCAGGTGCAGCCGCACGGCGCGCCCGTGGGCATCCTGCGCGGCGGCACAGGCCTGCGCGGCGTGCTGCGCGGGCCACCACGCCAGCACCGCGTCCCCCTGGTGCTGCAGCACCTGGCCGCCCCGCGCCTCAAAGCTCAGCACCATCAGCTGCACGAAATCCTGCATGAGGGCCATGTAACCGTGCAGCGGCAACGCCTGGGCCATGGCCGTGCTGCCCACCAGATCCACCAGCACAAAGCAGGCAGAAACAGTGTCGTCCTGGGGACCGGGCAGGGGAAGCAGGAGATCAGGCATAAGGCAACGGCCCTCATCATGCCTGAACATGAGCGGAAAAGAAAGATGAAATTAAATCAACATTGAAGTGTCCAGGATATACAAAACCTCACATTCCGGAATTGGGCAGGGTCTGGGTGGCCCTGCCGGGCGAGGAAAGGCACAGCCCCGGAGCGCGCCCGGACAGGCTGGGCTGGCCCCAGATAGCCGACTCCTTCTGCAGCCTCTCTTTTCCAGCTCCTCCCCAGTTCTGCCAGATTCACCGGGTTGCCGCCGCCAGAAGGGCGGGCCGTCTCATCTTTGGCAGGGCTACGGGCCTGCTGGCTTCCTCGCCAACCCTCTTCTCTCATGAGGGCCAACTCTCACGCTCAGGGCTGGGTGACCAGGAAGCCGTGCAGGGGAGGCAGAGTTCGAAAGGCCAGAAGGTCGCCGGGGCGGGCCGACAGGGAGGCCCCCAGAGCCGCCAGCACCAAGGGCAGCCGCGCCTGCACCACCAGCACGCCGCGCTCGGCGGCCAGCACCCGGCCCCGGCCCTCCACGCCCGACACGCCCACCACATGCAGCTGCTCCTGCGCGTCCCCGTCCCCGGCCACCACCTCGCTGGCCGCCAGGTCCAGCACCCCATGCACCACCACCTGGGCCGGCCCCGGGCGCGCCGCGTAGGGCCCCGTGCGGTCGAAGAGGTACAGCACGCGCCCGCCCGCCGCGAACTCCAGCAGCGGGCTGCCTTCCCGCTGCGGGTACAGGATGCCGCTGGCCGCATAGGCCGCAAAGCGCGCTGTAAATTCCCGTTCCGATGTTTCCAGCGTCATGCCGGGACTCCGGGGGCAGTGCAGCGGAGCGGCGGGAA
This sequence comes from Deinococcus arcticus, assembly GCF_003028415.1. Taxonomy (NCBI): domain Bacteria; kingdom Thermotogati; phylum Deinococcota; class Deinococci; order Deinococcales; family Deinococcaceae; genus Deinococcus; species Deinococcus arcticus. Next base: position 3,397 of record NZ_PYSV01000010.1, on the reverse strand, counting down.
GTCAGTCTGGGCGGGCCGGGCGTGGGCGGGGCAGCTGAAGCTGTCCATCAGCGGGCGCCCCAGGCTACCCGCCGGCCCGCCGGGGTTCCCCAGATGTGGGGCAAGTGCTTCTGCGCGCTCTACCATTCGTCCCGCGATTCTAGCGAAGCCGCCGGCCCCAGCCACCCCAGGTCCGGCCGCGCGGCCCCGGCGGCGTCCAGCACCGCGTCGGCGCGCTCCAGGGCGAAGGTGCCTTCCACCTCGCGCTGCACATGAATCAGGGCCAGACCATACAGCCGCTCCAGCTGGGCCCAGGCCACCGAGCCCGCCGGCTGTTCGTCGCGGGCGCGGGCCAGCAGGGTGGCGGCGCGGCGCTCATCGCCGGCCACAAAGGCGGCGGCGGCCCCGGGGGGCACAGGGGCCTTCAGGTCAGGGTGCGCCACGTCACGTCCACCACCACGCCCGCCAGCATGGTCAGGGCCAGCCACATGTTGGCGTCGAAAAAGGCCACGTTCACGCGGGCGAGATCATTGGGATTCACGATCCGGTGCTCGAACAGCAGAATGCCGCCCATCACCAGCGCGGCCAGGTAATACCAGCCGCTGGCGTCCGTCACCCAGCCCACCAGCAGCAGCAGCGCGAAGGTCAGCGCGTGGCTGAGGGCCGCAAGGCGCAGGGCACGCGCAATGCCAAAGCGCGCCGGAATGCTGCGGATGCCGTTGGCCACATCGAAGTCGCGGTCCATGGTGGCGTAAATGACGTCCAGGCCGATCATCCAGAAAATGACCACCGCCCACAGCACCCAGGCGGCCGGTGCAAACTCCCCGGTGACTGCAATCCAGCCGCCTGCCGCCGCCGCGCCGTCGGTCACCCCCAGCCACGCGTGGCACAGCCAGGTGTAGCGTTTGGTGTAGGGGTAGCCGATCAGGAACACCACGGCCAGCGGCATCAGGGCCAGGCACAGGGGGTTCAGTTGCGCCGCCGCAAAGGCCATGATGACCAGGCTGCCCAGCACCAGGGCCCACGCCTGGGCCGGGCTCACCTTGCCGCTGGGTACCTCGCGCGCCGCGGTGCGGGGGTTGCGGGCATCGATATAGCGGTCAATCACCCGGTTGGCGCCCATGGCTGCTGTGCGCGCGGCGGCCATGGCCACAGTGACCCACAGCAGCACCGCCCAGCCCGGCCAGCCGGTGCCACTGGTCTGCATGCTGGCCAGCAGCATGCCCGCGTAGGCGAAGGGCAGCGCGAACACCGTGTGCTCGAACTTCACCAGATCCAGGTAGGTTTTCACGCGGGCGACGCCTTCACTCACGACCACGCAGCATAGCGCCTGCACGGGGGGCACAGACTTTGCTATAGTGCCCGGGCGCGCGTAGGTGGGCCTTCTTCGAGGCGTAGCGCAGGCCGGTAGCGCACTTGGTTTGGGACCAAGGGGTCGCAGGTTCGAATCCTGTCGCCTCGACCACAGTTCGCCCCCTGACGCGCGCACCCCAGCGGGATTGGTGTAGTGGTAGCACAGCAGCCTTCCAAGCTTCTGGCCTCGGTTCGAATCCGTGATCCCGCTCCAGAATGACAGGCTCCCCGTGCGGGAGCCTGCCGCCTATGCGCCCTTAGCTCAGCTGGATAGAGCAACCGCCTTCTAAGCGGTCGGTCGCAGGTTCGAGTCCTGCAGGGCGCGCCAAACAAACCCCCAGCTTGAGCGGGGGTTTTGTGCTGCCCGGAGGGCTGGGATGGTCTCTCCCTCCCCTGCTCCTCAGTCCAGCACGCGCGGGATCTTGGGCCAGGCAACTCAGAAGGTGGCGTCCTGGCCCAGCTTGCCGTCGGCATACACACGCTCCACCCCCGCCAGCAGGGCCGCCAGCGAGCGCTGTGAAGTGGGCACCTGCGCCAGCGGCGGGCTCCCGTCGCGCGTCAAGCTCCCTGAGGGCCGCGCCCAGCGCCATCTTCTGTCCGAGGGGCGGAACAGGGGCGGTGAGAAGGCCCTGCAGGGACATTTTTGGTTCCTGCAGGCCGCAGCATGGGCGGGATGCCTGCGCCCCGCCTGCCCGAACCTGCCGCGCAGCCCCAGGTGCCAGAGGCCCTGACCTTTCTGGAGGCCTATCACGCCGAAACCGGCGCGCCCGGGCTGGCGGAGCGGTGCCAGGAGGTGCAGCGCAGCGGCCAGCTGCTGCTGAGCACGGCCGAACTGACCCACGGCGCGCGCATGGCGTGGCGCCACAGCACCCGCTGTGTGGGGCGGCTGCCCTGGGCCAGCCTGCAGGTGCGCGACCTGCGGCACGTCTCTGGCGCGTCCGAGGTGTTTGCCCACCTGTGTGCCCACCTGCGCGCGGCGCTGAACGGCGGGCGAATCGTGCCCATCCTGAGTGTGTTTGGGCCCGGCGTGCAGGTACACAACGACCAGCTCATTCGCTACGCCGGTTACCCACAGCCGGACGGCACGGTGCTGGGCGATCCACAGAACGTGGCGCTGACCCGGCACCTGCAGCGCCTGGGCTGGGCCGGGGGGCCCGGCACCCCCTTTGATGTGCTGCCGCTGGCCATTGAGGCGCAGGGCGAAGTCGCCCTGTTTGAGCTCCCGCCCGACACCGTGCACGAGGTGCCCATCACCCACCCCGACGCCCCGGGGCTGGGCGCGCTGGGCCTGCGCTGGCACGCCCTGCCGGTGATCAGCAACATGACGCTGGAGGTGGCGGGGCAGTCGTTCACGTGTGCGCCCTTTAACGGCTGGTATCTGCAGACAGAAATTGCGGCCCGCAATCTGGCCGATGAGGAGCGCTACAACGCGCTGCCCGCTGTGGCCCAGGCACTGGGCCTGGACACCTCACAGCGCCGTTCGCTGTGGCTGGACCGCGCCCTGGTGGAGTTGAATGTGGCGGTGCTGCATTCCTTCGACGCGGCGGGCGTGCGCATGGCTGACCACCACAGCGTCACGCGGCAGTTTCAGCATTTTGTGCAGCTGGAAGCGCAGGCCGGGCGCACGGCCCGGGGCCGCTGGTCCTGGCTGATTCCGCCCCTGTCTCCAGCCACCACGCCCGTGTGGCACCAGGCCTATGACGATACCGAGCTGAAACCCAACTTCGTGCCGCAGGTCTGGCGCGAGACCCACAGCGGTTGCCCGTTCCAGGGGCCCTAATGTGCAGGGACGTTGAGGGGGAGAACGGCCCTGCCAAGCAGTCTCCCCTGCGCGAGAACAAACCCTGTGCCAGAGCAAAACCCAACAACAAGACAGCGCCCCGGAACATAAGTTCCGGGGCGCTGATTGAACGCATCTGGTCTGATGGACGTGACCTGTAGAAAGGAGGTGATCCAACCGCACCTTCCGGTACAGTTACCTTGTTACGACTTCACCCCAGTCATGCGCCACAGCCTAGACGCCTGCCGTCAGGCTCCCGGCGGTTTCAGCTGCAACGTACTCCCA